>CAYZGY010000095.1:0-14997 GCA_964478085.1 uncultured Planctomycetia bacterium | reverse complement strand
CGCGATCCACTTCAACAGCGACCAACGCGAGGGGCCCTTCGTAGCGGAGAACTGCGCCGCGATCAACGACTCGCTCCTCGAGTCCGAGCTCTTCGGTCACGCGACCGGAGCCTTCAGTGGGGCGACGCGATCGCGCAAGGGACTCTTCGAGAACGCCGACGGTGGATCGCTACTCCTCGACGAGGTCAGCGACATGAGCCTCGCGATGCAGCAGCGCCTCTTGCGCGTCCTCGAGACGAACGAGATTCGACCGGTCGGAGGCGACCGCTCGGTCGCCGTCGACGTCCGCATTATCGCGTCGTGCAATCGCGAGCTCGAAGGCCTCATCGCCAAAGGCGAGTTCCGCGAGGATCTGTTCTTCCGCCTCAACGGTCTCGCGATTCGCGTGCCGCCTCTACGCGAGCGACGCGAGGACATCCCGGATCTCGTCCAGCACTTCGTCCAAGCGACCGAAGCCAAGCGTGCCGGAACCGACCAGGGGAGCGAGGCGACCGGCGAGAGCCCGGCCTTCTCCCCGGAGGCGATGCGCCGACTGATGGACCACGACTGGCCCGGCAACGTTCGCGAGCTCAAACACATCGTCCAGCGTACCCTGCTCGTCTCCCCTCAGCGCTTGATCGGGGCGTCCGACGTGATGTTCGATTCCGATCTCGGCGCCGACGTCATCCCGGCGCCCCGAGACCCGATCACGTCTCCGGACGACTCGAACGGCGCCCCCCTGGACGCGTTTCGGCACGCCCGAAACGAATTCGAGAGGCGCTACATCGCGCGCCTGCTGGAAGAATCGGGAGGGAACGTCGCCCAGGCCGCCAAACAGGCGGAGCTCTCGCGAGAGTCGCTCTACCGCCTGCTCAAGAAACACGGTCTCCATCGGCCCAAATCCGAGGCCAAGGGGCCGCCGGGATCCTGAGATCCACGGCTTAAAAGCGTTGCAAGCTCCAGACAGGACCCTTACCCTCGGCAGGTAGAGGATTGTGTCGCGAAGCAGCCGCGGTGTCCTTACAGGATCGCGGAGCGGGCTCAGATACGTCGGAACGTGCCCTCACGACAGATCTTGGGTTCGGACTTCCACCACGAATGCACAGAGAGAGAAGCTATTCTCGCTGGCTCGAACGCCTCCGCGGTCGTCGCGGTCGTCGCGGTCGTCGCGGTGCGCGGTGGACGCTCTCCGCCTCGGTGGTTTTGACGGCCGCCTCGGTGGTTTTGACGGCCGCCTCGGTGGTTTTGACGGCTTGTCTCGTGAGGGGCGGTTTTTTCGACGCGAGCGTGCCACAAGACGAGGCGGTTCAGGCCTCTGCGAAACTCGCTGAGAGGGCGGTGGAGCGCGCGTTGACCGCGATCTCGGGCGAGATTCGCGCGGACGGGGACAGCCCGTGGAGCCCTCCCGACGCCGATGCTCTCGACGACTTCTTCGACCCGGCCGATGAAGACGAACCCGAATCGCCGATCGACGAGGGTGCCGACGAAGTCGACCAGCTCAATCCCGGAGCGCCGCAGAAATCGGATTCGGCGGCCGATGGCTCCTCGGCCGGGACGGATCTTCAGAAGGGCCTGATTCTCTGGGTCTCGGGACCGGGCGACGACGAGCCCCTCGCCGCGTCCGACGAGCGGTCCGACGAGGGGGCGCGACGGCTCCACAACGAAGAGGCGGACGGCGACTCCCCTGGTGATGACGAGCCGCTGAACCCGCCAGTCGTTTTCCGTACGCCGATCGGGGACGATCCCGGCGACGACGAGCCTCTCGACGCGCCCGGCGATGACGAGCCTCTCGGGCCCGGCGATGACGAGCCCCTCCTGCCGGAATGCGCCGATTGGGACGGTATTCTCGACATGACGCTCCACACGAACTACGACCAGTCGGCGTTCGTGCTGATCACCTCGAATGGCCGCTACGTGACCTCTCGACGCTTCGACGGTAGTAGCGAAGGAGCGGGCGGCTCGATCGTCGACGAGTCCGGCGTCGTTTCCACGCCGTTGTCGCTCGACCTCGTGAAGCTCGGTACGGACCTGAACTTCCCCGATCTCGTCACCCCAGCTGGTGGTGTGATCGACCTGACCTTCGCGCTCCACGCCAACCCGAGCGGCGAGCTGCTCGGCTCGATCGATTGGCGCGGAACGGTCGACGGACGCCCCTGGCTCGAGGTCGTACCGGTGATGCCGAGCCTGAGCGAGGAATCACCTCGCTTCCGCGACAACCTGGACGGCGGAGACACCCCGGACGAGTTCCTCATCGGGCCCTTCCCGGAAGATGTGTCGACCGATCCGATCGGAGCACGCGTCGCGGTCCACACCCCGCTCTGGGACAACTTCTACATGCTTCTGGGCGCGGACTCGCCGGCGGGTCTCGAGCCCTCGCCCGAGTCTCCGGATTTCCTCACGGCCGCTCGAGTCCTCGAGACCGGCAGCCTCAAGCCTGGCGAGGATCAGGAGATCGTCCACATTCTGGATACGCCGACCAGCGATGGAACGGTGTCCCAAGACGGCACGGCCCCGTACATCGCGGTGTGGTCCTACCACCACACCCGCGGCTGGTGCCGCTCGACGGTATACTCGCTTCCCACAACACCTTAGGGACAGTGAGCCAGATCCTTGGCCGAAGCTCGAAAGCCAGCTTCACGAGCCCCCGGGGAGGTTGTCACTTTTTTGACAACAGCACCACCCGCGTCACTTCTGCCCTCGGCACTCCTCGGCACTCCTCGCCACTCCTCGCCACTCCTCGGCACCGCTAAACCTCACGTAAGGTGAATCTTACCAACGCTGCCCGATCATCTTGTTAAGATGCGACGGGCCTGGGGCCAGATCTTGTGTCGAATAGTTGACACTTTCTCGCCCGCTCTGGCGTGAGAGCTGCTGCTAAGCCTGCAAGTCCTTATCTGATCGAATCTTCTCGATTAGACACAGGGCCCCGCCCTTTGGCCTAGGGTTTGCAGATTAAATCCCCGCCGAATGGCAAGTACCCCCCACGATGAGCGCGACCCACGCCTCACGTGTCGACCGGACGTCCCGGTCGGTGCCTTCCTCACCTGACGATTCGGGTGAGGACCTCCGATCGGATCACCTGGGGAGGCGTTCCGCGAGACACGGGAGAGTGTGAGCCCGGTCAGCGCCCATCGAGCGGTCTCACCGTTAACCGAGTATCCGGAGGCTAATCCCCTTGGAGCCCGTCGAAAACGTCGTCGCCCGTCTGCTGAAGTCCCTCAAGGGGACCGTTATCACCTACGAGGAGATTTTCGAGATCGCGCCCGACGCGAGTTCCAATCCCGGGTACTTCGACAGAATCCTCAGCGCCCTCGCCGGCGAGGGGATCGAGGTCGTCGAATCGAAAGAAGCCGAAGACACCGTCGTCGTCGGTGCTGCGAAAACCGAGAGCGAGGAAGCCGCAGCGATTCGCAAGCTCGACGATCCGATCCGTATGTATTTCAGCCAGATGGCCGAAATCCCCCTCCTCGACCGCGAAGACGAGGTCACCTTTGCTAAAGAAATCGAGGCATCGCGCAACGCACTGCGTGCGCAGATCTACTCGACCCGCTACGGCCAAGAGCAGGTGATCGACCTCTTCGAGCTTCTTCTGTCGAAGCAACTCCTTATCGAAAAGGCCCTCGACGTCAATCTGTCGAAGAAGGGCGAGCGACACGAGTTCTTCCTCGAGCTCGAGAAATCCGTCGCGACTCTGCAGAAGAATCTGAAAGCGAACGTCGCGGACTTCGAAGTGCTGCGAGAGATGCCGAATGGCCTCTCCTTCGCAGATCTGCCCGATCCCGCAAAGGGAAAGTCGAAAAAGACAGCGAAGAAAAAGAAGCCCGCTGCCAAGAAAGCGAAGAAGTCGGCTGCGTCCGATGAGGTCGCTCAGTTTCAAAAGCGCCTCACGGCGCGCATCAAGCGCAGCGTCAAGCTTTGTGAGCGCTACCACATCAAGATCAGCTACCTCGCTCGCTGGAAGACGGCGCTCGAGCGCTTCGCGGCACAGGTGCAAGGTGTGATTCCCTCGCCAAAGCAGCACCGTGAGCTTCTCGACACGCCGGCTCTTCGCCGCGTGAACGACGCGGTCTTCGAGCACTACGAGTCGTTCCTCCGCCGCGCGGCGAGCGTCACGGCCGAGTTCCATCGCTACGAGCTCGCCAAGAGCCGCCTGGCGTCGGGCAACCTGCGCCTCGTGGTCAGCGTCGCCAAGCGCTACCGCAAGCGTGGGCTCTCGTTCCTCGACCTGATCCAGGAAGGGAACACGGGGCTCATGCGAGCGACGGAGAAGTTCGAGTACCGCAAAGGCTACAAGTTCTCGACGTACGCGACGTGGTGGATCCGCCAAGCGATCTCCCGCGCGATCGCCGAGAAGTCACGCATGATTCGTCTGCCGGTCTACATGTCCGAGACGATGACCAAGCTGATGAACATCAGTCGCGAGATGACCTACAAGAACGGCCAAGCGCCGAACTTGCTCGATATCGCGGAAGACCTCGACCTGCCGCGCGACGATGTGCGCAAGGCTCTCAAGCTTTCGCGACCGCCCGTGTCGCTCAACAACCCGCTCGGTGACGAGGACGACAGCAGCTTCGGAGACCTCCTCGAAGACCGCAACAGCGACTCTCCGAAGGCGGCCGTCACGCAAGACATGCTGCGCTCGCGCCTCGAGGAAGTGCTCGACACGTTGAGCCTCCGAGAGCGCGAAGTTGTCAAGTTCCGCTTCGGAATCGGCCGCGACACGACGTACACGCTCGAGGAGCTCGGCAAGAAGTTCAAGGTCACGCGCGAGCGCATCCGTCAGATCGAGATTCGTGCTCTCAAGAAGCTCCAGCACCCGACTCGTTGCCGGGCCTTGGAGGGTTTTCTCGAGTAAGAGCATCTGCTTTTCAAAGACCAGATTTCTCCACCTGAAGGCCCCTCTGAACGAAACGAGGAACGAAGCGTTCAGGAATCGCGCCGAGGGCGATCGACGACTCACCCTCTCGGCGCGCGCGTAGCCGGGAAGTCCTCCGACCCCACCGGAAGCTCAGCCCCTTCTCAGAAGGGCGATCAGAGATCCTCAGCCTTCGCGGAATCACCCGAGCTTCGCGAAGGTCACCCGTCCTGACACAGAATCCGGATCCTGATCGAGCTCCCGCCTTCCCGGCTACGCCCCCTCCGTTTCCCCGAGTCGGTGCTCCGTCTGGGTCGCGGGGCGACACCAAAGCCGCGGACGACGTCATTCTGCTGGTCCGCGGTCAGAGGTCCTACTGGCTGACCTCTAGCCGCCATGTCTCACCGGTAAGGGGATGAAAACAAGCTGCCTCGGATGTTACTTCTGTCAGCTCTCGAGCCACTCGATGACGTCCGCCCGAAGACTCTGATAGCGGGACTCGAACACCGCATTCAGTTTGTCCCAACGCGCCTCGAGCCCCGCGAGCCGGTCGTCGTTCTTGAGCCCGGGCAAGTTGACACGCACGTTGAGCTCGGCGCCGCGAAACGCCGCGTGCGCGAGCTCGACCGCGCCGCCGAGGTCGGCCTCGGCGCGCAGGCGGACCTTCGACGCGACGTCGTAGAGCTCCCGTGCGAGGACGAGAACGTCGACGCTCGCCTCGAGCGTGTCGAGCGGCACCTCGGTCGCCGTGACGGTCGCATCGCGCATCGCGGTGCGTCGTACAGCCTTCTCCTCGTCCGTGCCCTTCGGCAGCCTCAATGCGTCGAGAAATCCCTCAAAGGCGGCCATGTCGGCGCTCTCGAGCGTGCGGAAGCGCTCCGAGAGCTCGACCGCGCGATCGGTGATGCTGCGCACTTCGGTCCACGTCGCTGCGTTCTCGCCCTCCTCGTCCTTCGGCGCCTTCTCGAGCGAGATTCCCGTCACCATGCGCAGGAGCGCCGTCGCGAGCTGCCCCGCGCGTGCGGCGGCGGCACCACCTCCGGGCGTCGCGGTGGCGACTGCGAGCGCTTCGGCGAAATCGTCGGCAGGAGGAATCGGATCGGTCATCGGGAAGCTCACACTCCGCTGGGAATCTCGGGCATCTCGCCGTAACCCGGCGCGATCTCTTCATTCTTCATGATCTCGCGCAGGAACGTCGTCGCGTACGAGCCCTTGGGCAGGAAGAAGTCGAAGACGAGCCCGTCCTCGTCCTCGCGCCAGCTCAGATCGTCGACTCGGACGCGCAAGGGCCGGCGACCGCCATCGAGCTGACAGCGTTGCTGCAGCTGATGAAAATCGGCTGCGCGACAGCCGAAATCGGCGAGGACCCCCTGCTCGATCTCCGCGTGCCCCCCCGTCGGATGCACGGTCTTTTTTCCGAAAATCGGACCGCTCGGGCTGATCTCGAACTCGTCCGCACGCGGCTGCTCGGCGTCGGGATTCTCGACGGTGAAGACCGCCCCGTTGCGGTGGAGAAACGCGACGTCCCCCTCCCACATCGTTCCGAGCAGCCCCTCGGATGCCTCGAGGCGGCGCTCGAGCACCTGATTGAAAAGGTACGACTGGAACGCCGAAAAGTAGAGGCGCTGGATCTCGCGACGCAGCGACTTGATCGCCCTCGAGTAACGTTCCCCGGCCCGCAAGAGATACTCGAGCAGCCGACGCTCCTCGCGGTAGCTCGGCGGGAACCGATCGAAGGCCTCCCGCCATCGGTACTGGAGAAAGAGATAGCGGGCGGCGACGACATTCGGGTTGTTCTCGGTTTCCGACGGGCTCCCGAGGATCCGTCGGACCGCACCTCGCGCGTCGAGACGCAGCATCGAGAGACCGACCCACTGCGCGTCGCCACGGTTCCCGAAGCGCTGCGGACCGAAGTAGTTCGGCAGACCGCACGCGCGCACGCGCTCGACGATGGGATCGATGAGCTCGCCGGCTCCTTCACACGCACCGCGCACGCGGATCGAGAAGCGGTTGCCGCGAAGATGCCCGACACGGAGCTTGTTCTGGTGGCGATCGGCCCAGAGAACCTTGAGCTTCGAGACTTCGAGCGACTCGATCTCGTCGAGATCTCCCCCCCTGAGCGAGATCGTCTGGCGCGTCACGCCCTTGCGATCCTTGAGTCCCGCGTAGCCGAAGTCTCGGACCGGGCGCTCGGGGCGCGCCGCGAGCCATTCGAGCGCCTCGAGCGTCGACAGGTCCCGCTTCTCGACGCAGAAATAGACGTGCTCGCCGGACCCGCAGGGCGAGTAGAGGGGCTGCTCCTCGACGACGAAATCGTCGAGCTGCGCGCGAATTCTCCCTCCGATGCCCGGAAGCTCTTGCGTGAGATAACGATGCGATATCCCGATCATTCCGCGCGTATCGTGCCAAGCGCAGCGCGGTGGATCAAGGACTGCTGCTCCGGTGCCCCCGAACGAGCCGCCGATCGGGCCAAAAAGAGCCGGAAAGGATTACGATCCCTGCCCGAAACGGGGTACATCCACGAACAGAACCCGCCGTGGGCGGGGGTAGAAGCACCCAAACCTCCGTGATAGAATCGTCGTCTCAACAGGACTGATCCCTTCGCCAGAAGGTCCGTTCGGTAGCAGGCGGCAGTCCCGTAGACCCGCTCTCAATCAGTCTAATTGGCCAACCTGCTCGTACTTAGGGCACCTCTCCGACGGAGACCGCTCTCCGAACCGAGCACCGGCAGAAAGCCTATCAACACCTCCCGAGTGAAGGATCACCATGTCTCGTCGCGAGTACTCGAAAAACCCGACATCCTACTTCTCGGCTCTGGCGGCTTGCGCAGCATTGCTCGTCGGGCTCTGTGCTTCTTCTCTGTCCGCGCAGGCGGACGGCAGCAAAAAAGGCGGTACCTCGACCACCGGTCAAGCGAAGAAGCTGCCGAAGCAGATCGGCCCCGCGCCGGCTCCGAAGCCCGCGGTGAAGTCGACGGGCCGCACGGGCCTCAAGGCCCCGCCGCTCAACTTCTCGCCCCCTGAGGCGACCTTCGAAGGTCCCGTCTTCGACTGGGGTTCCGTACTCCAGGGTGAGATCGTCGTTCACGACTTCGAGCTAAAGAACACGGGCGGATCGGTCCTCAAGGTCGAGCGTGTCAAGCCCGCCTGTGGCTGCACCACCGTCGACCACACCAAAGAGATCCCTCCGGGCGGCGTCGGCAAGATCACGCTCAAGATCGAGACGAAGAAGTTCTCGGGCACGGTCAAGAAGACCGCCGAGGTGACGACGAACGCGAGCCGTGCGTCGCAGCGCCTGACGATGACCGGAAAGATCGACCCGGCCGTCAAGGTCGAGCCGAAGCTCCCCCGCATGGAAGTCATTCGCGACGTCACGCCGGAGCCGCTGACGGTGACGCTCACGCGCGCCTCGAAGCACCCCGTGGTCATCAAGGGCGTCAGCTCGAAGAACGAGGTCGTCAAGCCCGAGCTCAAGGTCGTCGAGGACGGCGAGGTCTACCAGATCCTCGTCTCGCCGAACCTCCCCAACGAATCGAAGAAGTACCACTACGCGCAGCTCGACGTGCAGGTCGCCGTCAACGACAAGACCTTCGACCTTCCCGTGCGCGTCTCGATCACCGTCAAGGACCGCATCTCGGCGACCCCCGGATCGGTCTACTTCAGTCGTCGTGACACCGAGAAGCTCAAGGCTCCGGGCGCCGAGCCCGCCTCGAAGACGCTCAAAATCGAGAGCCTCGACCCGAACCACTCGTTCAAGATCACGGACGTCCAGATCCAAGGCACGCACTTCGATCACCGCGTCGAGCCTGTCGTCGACGGTAAGAAGTACAACCTGATCGTCATGCTGCCGAAGCTCCCCGAGGGCAACAAGCGCCGCATCGTCGAGAAGATCGTCGTACGCACGGACGACAAGAAGATCCCCGAGATCACGGTCAACGCGACCGCGTCGATCGGCCCGACGAGCTCGTCGGTGACGCCGCGCACGCGGACGTCGAGCCCGCGCGTCCCGAACGTCCGAAACAAACCGACGCCTCGTTAAACGAGAGCCGGTTCGCCGGAACGTACGCTGAGTATTCTTGGGGGAACCGATCCTCGATCGGTTCCCCCTCTTTTTTTCGCCAATCCCTCCCCTCCTCGCACTGCCGTGAAGAACTTCCGCCAAGCTACCGCGCTTCTTGCCACGCTCGTGTTCGTCAGCGCTTGTGGTTCCTCGAAGTCGCCATCGACAAAAACGGCGAAGTCTGCCAAGACCGTGAGCTCGACCGAGACGGTCACGAAGACCGCGGCTGCCCCGAAACCGGACATCAGCGCAAAGCTCGACAAGCCTGCGGCCTCCCCCAAGAAGACGGAAACGGAGACGGAGAAGGTCGAGCTCGCCCCCGCGAAGAAGGACGACGCCCCGCCCGTCGTCCAGGCCCCCGAGCTCTTCGACGCCGAGATCCGCTACCAGGGCCCCTACCTCAACGTTCCGAACCGCGTCTACACGTGGCCTGACGCGTTCCAAGGGCAGGTCTTCAAGAACACCTTCCTCGTCGAGAACGCCGGCGACAAGCCCGTGAAGATCCTCGAGATCAAGCCGAAATGCGGCTGCACCGAGTCCTCGGACGCGATCAAGAACTTCGTACTGCCGCCCGGCAAGGCCGTCCACGTCACGCTCGAGGTCAACACGCAAGGCTTCACGGAGTACACGCAGAAGGACTCCGACATCGTGGTCGAAGGACAGGTCGAAGGTGACCTCAAGCTCTGGATGCGAGGAGAGGTGAAGCCGCTCTTCCTGCGCTCACCCGACAAGCCCGTCCTCGAGGTGGTTCGAGACGTCGAGGCCGCGAAGGTGGCGACGTGCCCGATCACGCTCTCCGTCACCAAGGGGCTCGAGGGCGTGAAGCTGCTGGGAGTCAGCTCCGAGAAATCTCTCGTGAAGGCTACTCACACCGTCGTCCGACCCGGAGAGAAGTTCCGGCTCGAACTCGCGCCGAATATCGATCTCTCCGACAAGACCGTCGGCCACAGCGACGAGATCTTCGTGACGACGCAAGTCGGCGACAAGGAGCTCAAGGTCCAGTTTCCCGTGACGATCCAAGTGCGCGATCGGGTGCGCGTCCTTCCCGCCAAGTCGGCGTTCTTCGCTCCGAACGTCACGAAATCCCTCGCCGACGCGTCGGCCGCCTTGCCGACGAAGTCACTCGAGATCAAGAGCCTCGCCGGCTCGTCCCACCGCTTCCACATCAAGAGCCTGCGCGTCGGGCTCGAGTCCGATCCGGGCAAGCACTTCGAAGCGAAGCTGACGACGGTCACCGAGGGACGCGACTACAAGCTCGACGTCTCGATGAAGCGCTTCGAGCCCGGCAGCGTGACGGGAAGAACCGTACGGGAGAAGATCCACCTGACGACCGACGACCCCGAAGTCCCGACGATCGTCATCCCGTGCACGGCACGATTGCACTCGTCGCTGCTCGGTCAGTAAGCTGAGAGAGTTTCCGCTGTCGAGGATCGACGCTACGCTCGAGTTCGATTCGAGTGCTGTCAGGACAGAGGTCCTCGAAAGATCAAAGCCGCTCCAAGCGGAACTCGCGTCTCTGCGCGTTGACGCTGAACTTGAAGTGCTTGAGGAAGTTGAGCCCGAGAAGATTCGTTCCCGCGCCCACTTCCGGCGGAAGGATGTACGCCTCGAGGTTGCGCACCGTGTAACCGCCGAGCGAGACGCTCGCGAGCTTGATCACACGCACGCGTCGCTTGCCACCCGCCGTCGTGACCATGGTCGTCGGTCCCACCTTGAGGCTGTAGCCGAGGCGCTTGGCGAAGTCGGTCGAGAGCGCCGTAAAGGTAGCTCCCGTGTCGATGACGAACGACTCGGTGAGGCTCTGTTCGACCGTGACGTTCTTACGAATCCAACGCGACTCGGGAGAGATCGGGATGATGACGGCGTCACGTCGCGCGAGCAGGTCGTCGATCTTCTCGAGGAGCACCTCGGCCTGCTGCTTGAGCGACGAGTCGATCTCGGCGACCTCCTCGAGGAGTCGCGCGGCGTCTCCGAGCGCCTCCCAATCGAGGTAGAGACGCGCGAGCTCGAAGCGCAGAGGACCGGACCCGGGAAGCGCGTCGATCCCCTCGATGTAGACGAGCTCCGCGTTCCGCGCGTCGTTCGCCTTCAAGAGCTCGGCGGCGAGCTTGCGATAGGAGACCTCGAGTATTTCGTCGACACGATTTGTCCCCTCGATGCGACGCACCTCGAGGAAGGCCCCGATCGCATCCTTCGTCAGACCCTGCTCGAGTCGGATTTCCCCGAGGTAGAACCAGAGGACGGAATCATCGGGATAGCTGTCGATCGCGGTCGCCGTGAGCTCTCCGGCTTCGGCGAAGCGACGAGCCTTGCGCAGGCGGGTGATCTCGCCGAGGAAGCTCTCGCGCAAGATTTTCGAGACCTCCTCCAGCTGCCGCGGATCGACCCCTTCGACCTGCCCACGAGAAATAGCCTGCGACAGCAGCTCGACCGCCTTGTCGAACTGCTTGTTTCGATAGGCCGTCATTCCGCGCGCGACGAGATCGACGAACGATCCCTCGAAAAACTCGCGCGTGTTCGAGCCGAGATCGATCGCGACGGGCTCCTCGAGAACGTCGACGAGCGCGAATGCCGGATCGACGAAGAGACGGTATCGCTGCCCCCTGACGCCGCCCGCGCCGCCTTCGACGAGGCGCCGGTCGACGACCGGACGGCAGAGCCCGACGACACTCCCCTCTCGAGGCTCGACCGCGAGAAACATCTCGGGAACGACGCCACGACTCCGCGCGAGGAGCATCCCGCTGACGTCTCCGTCGATGATCGCGCTCGGCACGTCGACCTCGGCACGTCGTGCGCGTTGACCGCTCGTGACGAAGATGGCGTCGCCTTCCTCGAAGAGCTCGCCGGGCGGGCTCTCGACGATCGAAAGCGCCGGCAGGTCGGCGTCGACGAGATCGAGCCGCAGGAGCGCCAGATCCGCCAGCACGTCGTGTCGAATGATCCCCCCGATGGTCGCTCGCTCTCGCGCGTCGATTCCGAGTCGTACTCCACCGCGATACGCGCCGGCGAGCTCGTAATGTCGACAGAGAACGACACCGTCGGGGTGGACGAGCACTCCGCGCGTATCACGGATCCGTCGACCTTCACGATCCTCGAGCTCGACGATCACGACGGCCTTCGCCAGGAGGCTCGAGATCGCGGCAGCGTCCTTCGATGTAGATTCGGGCTGGGTCCCCCCCTCGTCTTTCTCGACCTTCCGAGTCCGCGACTTCGCAGCGCCCGTATCCGGAGCATCGCGGTCGAGACGTACGATGACGGGGTCGTCCTCTCCTCGGCCCTCGTCCTCTCCTCGGCCCTCGTTCTCGACGAGGTCCTCGGATGCCCCATCGGGCTCCTTCGGATCCATGAGGAAGACGATCACTGCCCCGAGAAGGAGAATCTGCGTCAACGCGAGCCAGAAGAGAGGCTTGCGCGATTTCGGTCCCCCGCTCTTTTTCCGCCGAGCCTCCCGGCGCTCATCGAGCAGCGACGCGCCGCACTGACTGCAAAAAACAGCCGCGTTTTCGTTGAAGCTGGCGCATTCTGGACACTGTGACATGGGCAGAGTGCTTCGGGACGTCCTCGATATTAGCGATCGAGCCTTTGCGCCTGAAAATAAAGGGAGACCGCACGAGAAAGTATGCGGCATCACGCCCGAGCGCTCAACGAGATGACCGGATTCGGAGCGCCGATTCCTGCCCGATTGCCGATATACGGAAGGAGCGATGTCGCCCCATCTCGGGCATTCGCAAGACCGCGAAATCTTTTCCGGAACTTTCGCCGTGAGCACCGACTCGTCCGACTCCCCCGAGACCCCTTCGAGCTTCCCCTCTTCGCGGGATGAGCACGAGCGGCTCATCGCCGAGCTCGACGAGCGGCTCGAGGCCGTCAGGGACGTGGAGACTCGTCGAAAGCCCTCTCGTTCAGGCGACAAGCTGACCGTGCGCCGGCGCCTCGAGCTGCTGATCGACCCGGACAGCCCCTTTCTCGAGCTCAGCCCGCTCGCGGCTCACGGACTCTACGACGATCAAGCCCCAGGGGCGGGGCTCGTGACGGGCGTCGGCGTCATCGCCGGACGCCGCGCGATGGTCGTCGCGAACGACCCGACGGTCAAAGGTGGCACCTACTTCCCGATCTCCGTGAAGAAGCACCTGCGCGCTCAGCAGATCGCGTTCGAGAATCGGCTGCCGTGCTTCTACCTCGTCGACTCGGGCGGCGCGTACCTGCCGCTCCAGGCGGAGGTCTTTCCGGATCGCGAGCACTTCGGACGAATCTTCTTCAACCAAGCGCGCATGTCCGCCGCGGGCATCCCGCAGATTTCCATCGTGCTCGGCTCCTCGACGGCGGGCGGCGCGTACGTCCCCGCGATGAGCGACGAGACGATCATCGTTCGGAATCAGGGAACGATCTTCCTCGGCGGCCCCCCACTCGTTCGAGCGGCGACGGGAGAGGCGGTCAGCGCGGAAGAGCTCGGCGGCGGCGACGTCCACTGCCGCGAGTCGGGCGTCGCGGATCACCTCGCCGAGAGCGAGGAAGAGGCGTTCGAGCTCGCGCGCTCGATCGCCGATGACCTGCTCGAAAGTCCGGCCTCCGCCGAGCCTCCGTACGACGCCGAGGAGCCGATCGCGACTGCCGATTCGCTGCTCGATCTCGTGCCGACGCATCACCGCAGCGCGTACGACGTCCGCGCGCTCCTCGACGCGATCGTCGACGGAGTCCATCTGCGTGAGTTCAAACCGCTCTACGGACCGACTCTCGTCACCGCTTTCGCACGCATCTGGGGCTTCCCCGTCGGCGTCCTCGCGAATGCCGGCGTGCTGTTCTCGGAGTGTGCTCTGAAAGCGACTCACTTCATCGAGCTCTGCGAGGAACGCGGCCTGCCGCTCGTCTTCCTGCAGAACGTCACGGGCTTCATGGTCGGCCGAGAGTACGAGGCGCGCGGCCTCGCGAAGGATGGAGCCAAGATGGTGCACGCAGTCGCGTCGGCGACGATACCGAAGCTCACCGTGATCACGGGAGGCTCGTTCGGCGCCGGCAACTACGGCATGTGCGGACGAGCGTACGACCCGCGGTTTCTCTGGATCTGGCCGAGCGCACGCATCAGCGTCATGGGAGCCGAGCAAGCCGCCGACGTTCTCGAGACCGTCAAACGCGATCAGCTCGCGCGGCGTGGGCAAGAGCTCGACGAGGAAGCTCGTGACGCGATTCGCCGACCGATCCTCGAGAAGTACGAACGTGAAGGCGACGCTTACTATTCGACGGCCCGCCTCTGGGACGACGGAATCATCGATCCGCGCGAAACGAGAGACGTGCTCGGCTTGGGTCTCTCGATCGCCCTCGCCGCGGAGACCCGCGAAAAGAAGTGCCGCGAGGGCAAGTTCGGCGTCTTTCGAATGTGAGTGTCATGTCGTCTGGAAGCGAACGAGTTCGAGTCGAGAGAAACGGAAACGTCGGGCGGATCGTGCTCGACCGATCCGAAGCGCGGAACGCTCTCAACGAGACGATGATCGCGAATCTCGCAGGAGCGTTCTCGACTTGCGAAGACGACGATTCGATCCGCGTGATCGTCCTCGAAGGGCGAGGCCCGGCCTTCTGCGCAGGCGCCGACATCGCTTGGATGCGCGCCGAAGGAGATCGCACGCGCGCGGAGAATCTCGCCTCCGCAAGACGCCTGGCTCGGCTCTTCGAGAAGATCGACACGAGCACGACTCCCGTCATCGTCGCGGCGCAGGGTGCGGCGCTCGGCGGTGGTCTCGGCCTCGTCGCGTGCGGGGACATCGTCATCGCGACCGAGGACTGTCGCTTCGCGCTTCCCGAGGTTCGGCTCGGCATCGTGCCCGCCGTCATCGCACCCTTCGTCGTCGCGAAGATCGGTGCAGGGCGAGCTCGCGATCTCTTTCTCTCGGCGCGCGCGTTCGACGGACGCGAAGCCGAGGCCTGGGGACTGGTGACGCGCGTCGTCGAAGCCGAGTCTCTCGGAAAAGCGATCGACCGAGCCGTCGACGAGGTCTTACGAGCGCCCCCCGACGCCCTCGCTTCGGCGAAGGATCTCGTTCGCGCGTGTGCACGACGAGCCGCCGAGGAGCTCCGCGGATTCACGACGGGACGCATCGCGGATGCTCGCG
>CAYZGY010000094.1:0-15106 GCA_964478085.1 uncultured Planctomycetia bacterium | reverse complement strand
TCTTCGGGGGGCTTTCGGGAAGCCCCCCTCTCGATCGCGGCGAAACCGCGACCGATTCACCCCCAACCAGCAAGGTTTTCAGGAAAAACCCGATGGAATGAAGGGCGTCGCGTACTCGGGGGAGGGGCGGGCTCACGTCGAGGAACGCGAGACGCCGGAGCCCGGGCGCGGCGAGCTGCTGCTGCGCCTCGGGGCCTGTGGTCTCTGCGGGACCGACCTGTTCAAGCTCGCGAACGACACGATCGCTGCGGGCGAAGTGCTCGGGCACGAGATCGTCGGCGTCGTCGAGAGGATCGGTGAGGGGGTCGACTGGTTCACGCTCGGTGATCGCGTCGTCGTGCCGCATCACGTTCCCTGTGGCGAGTGCGAGTTTTGCCGTCGTGGTAGCGAGACGATGTGCGCGACCTTTCGCGAGAACCTGATGTCGCCCGGCGGCTTCAGCGAGCTCGTTCTCGTCCGTGAGCGGGCCGTCGCGCAAGCCGCGCGCAAGATCCCCGCATCCGTCTCGGACGAGGTCGCGGTCTTCGTCGAGCCAGCGGCTTGTGTCCTGCGGGGCATCGAGCGGAGCGGCATCGAAGAGGGAGGCACGGCTCTCGTCATCGGTGGGGGAAGCATGGGACTTCTCCACGTCGTCGTGCTTCTCGCGGAGGATCCGTCGGCGCGTGTACTCCTCGTCGAACCGATCGCGGAACGTCGAGAGCTTGCCCTCGAGCTCGGCGCAGCGTTCGCGTGTGATCCCGAGTCGACGGGAGCGATCGTGCGGGAGGCGACCGAAGGACGCGGCGTCGATGCCGTGTTCGACACCGTCGGGGGCGCGCGTCTGCTCGCGTCGGCGATCGAACAGAGTCGTCCCGGCGGTTCCGTCGTTCTTTTCGCTCACGCGAAGTCGGGCGAGCGTGCCGATTTCGACATCAACGTGCTCTTCAAGTCCGAGCGTCGCATCGTCGCGACGTACTCCGGCGCGCTGCGGGAACAGGATCGCATCTGGGAGTTGACCTTGGCCGGACGATTCGATCCTTCGGCGCTCGTCACCCATCGCTTTTCGTTCGAAGACTTCGACGAGGCCGTCGCAGCGGTACGTGAACGCCGCGGTCTCAAAGTGCTGCTCTCTCCGGAGGTCGATTCGTGAGCCAGTTTCGTGTGGTCGAGCTCGTCGGCCCCGAGGAAGTGCGTGCGGTCGACGTCGAGATGCCGACGCTCGAGTCGGGCGAGGTGCTCGTGCGCGTCGAAGCCGCGACGACCTGCGGGACGGACGTCAAAGTCTTCCGGCGTGGAGGTCATCCTCGCATGCTCCGGCCACCGTGTGCGTTCGGACACGAGCTCGCCGGTGTGATCTTCGAGGCGGGGGACACGGGTTGGTCGAAGGGCGAGCGAGTCGTCGTCGCCAACTCGGCCCCCTGCGGCGAGTGCGACTACTGCGCCTGCGACAGGGAGAACCTCTGCTGCGATCTTCGCTATCTCAATGGCGCGTTCGGTCAGTTCCTCCGCATCCCGGCGCGCTTCGTCGAGCGCAGCCTCTACCGCATCCCCGAGTCGCTGAGCTTCGAGATCGCGTCGCTCGCGGCGCCGCTCGCTTGCGTCGTTCACGGCGTTGACGCGTGTCGCTTGACCGAGCCGGCCGAGATTCTGCTCTACGGTGCCGGACCGATCGGGCTTCTCTTCGTCGGCGTGCTCGCGTCGCGTGGTCATCGCGTCGTCGTCGCGGACCCGAATCCGAGCCGTCTCGAGGTGGCTCGGGAACTCGGCGGCCAGGAGACGATCACGATCGAGCGCGGTGGGGGACAGTCCGGTATTGCTCGAGCTCAGAGTCGCGGTGGGCTGGGCTACGACGTCGCGATCGACGCGACGGGCGTTACCGAGGTCTGGGCCGACGCTCTCGCTTCGGTGCGGCCCGGAGGCACGGTCAACCTCTTCGGAGGCTGCGCGCCGGGCACGAGCGTCTCCCTCGATACACGCTCCGTGCACTACGACGAGATCACGATTCTCGGCGTCTATCACCACCGTCCGGCGACGTTTCGTGAGGCGATCGAGATTCTCGCGCGCAGCGATTTCGCGGCCGAGCGATTGTTATCGGCCGAGCGGCCGCTCGATGAGCTCGAGGACGCTCTGCGCAGCATGATGCGCAAAGAGGCGCTCAAGGTGGTGATTCGGCCTCATCGGTGAAGCTCTCGGCGCGTTTCCGCGGTTCTGGCTGTAAAGTTCGGGTGTCCAAATTCCGATCTCTCAGTGTGGAATTGGAACACCTCTCCACAAGAGTTTGACACCATGCGCCGTTTTCACCGTCTCTCGATCGTCTCCCTCGTTGCCGTGCTCGGAATGATCCTCGTCGGCTGTGCTTCGACGACGCCGCCCGGCGAGATCAACGCGAAGTACCAGAGCGTCTTCGACGCGCGCTGGAACCAGTACCAGATCAAGGAAGGTGACACGGTCACGTTCACTTTCTACGGCGAGGACAACGATGACCTCGGTCAGTCGGCGGGTCTTCTCTTGCCGGACGGTCGCGTCGACCTGTTCTTTCTCAACAATCTTCTCCTTCAGGGAAAGACGATCCCCGAGTTCGAGAAGCTCATCGCAGAAGCGATGAAGGACGAGGTCGGTGAGGACAATCCGGACATTCGCGTCCAGGTCGAGCCGCGCGAACAAGAGATCATCATGTTTGGCCAGTTCACGCGGCCGGGCCCCGTGCCGTTCCGCGAGAAGATGATTCTCCGCGAGGCCATCGCGAGGGCCGGAGGCGTGCGCATCACGTCGCGGCCTTGGGGGGCGACTCTCCGGCGTACGTACCTCGACCCGTCGAAGCCGGACGTCTACAACATCGATCTCGACGACGAGTCGATGGGGCTGTTCCTGCTACCGGGCGACACCATCGAGCTCGAGCCGAACATCTGGGCTCGTGTCATCGAGATCTCGCGCGAGTACATCTTCGGAATCATCCCGCAGCAGCTTTATTACGGGGCGATCTACAGCGCAGGGGTCTGATCCCGATCCGACCCGTTCGCCGAACGGCGAATCAATAGAAGAACTCACTCCAGAAGGCGCGCGACCAGACGGGCGCCTTCTGTCCGTTGACGACGACGCCGGAGATTTCGGCACCGGCCATGTCGGCGATCTCGACGCAGCGTGCGATGTCGGACGTCTTCGTCACGCCCGCCGACGAGACCATGTAGAGGCGATCGACGGCGGGGGCGAGGAAGATTCCCGAGCTGCCGCTGAGCATGGGCGGCATGTCGATGATCGTGAAGTCGAACTGCTGGCGCAGGTCCTCGAGGAAGAACTTGAGCTGTTTGTCCGAGAAGAACTCGACGTCGGACTCGCCGCTCGCGCTCTTGAGGAAGTAGACGTTCGGCTGCTGCTCGTTGTAGTAGCCGAGCACCTCGCTCGCGCCCTTGTTCATGCTGACCGAGTTCTTCGAGAGATCGAGGGTGTCGGTGAGGGCGCTGAATCTGGCTTCGTCGAAACTGCCGTCCAGCACCGCGACGCGGTGGTGTGAGCAGGAGCCGAGGGACATGGCGAGCGCGAGAGACAGAAAGCTCGATCCTTCGCCACCCTTCGGGCCACTCAGCGCGATCGTCAGGCCTTCGGGAGCCTTCGAGGGATTCTTCTGAGCGCCGACCGTGGAGAGGAGGACGGCATCGCGAAAGCGCTCGACCTGCTCCATGACCATGCTGTCCGCGCAGGCTTTACGCAGAAAGCGGAAGAACGACTTCTGCGTTTTGCACTCTTTGGGCAATCGTGCCTTACCGTGCGCGACGAAGTCGAGAAGAGAGAAGCTCTCCTTCTCGGAGTCGACCTGACGCGCCACCGGCACGGTCGCCGTCTTCTTGACGACGACGGCAGGTGCCTTGGTAGCCGTCTTCTTCGCGCTTTCGACCTTATTGGCCATGATTACCTCTTGGGAATGACGCCCACCACGGGCAGTCCGAACTCGGCAGTGATATCGTTACGGAAGCGGACCTTGCCGCAGAGGATCTCGAGAGCCAGTGCAGCGATCAGGCCCAGCGCTAATCCTCCGAGCGATCCGAAGAGGACCTGCTTGCGGGGGTAGCTGTTGACCGGAGTCGTCGAGACTTCGGGTCGGTCTCCGATCTTGATCAGCAACTCCTGAGCCGCTTCGAGGCGATCTCCGTCCTCCTGGCTCATCTCCTGGTATTCTCGAACGCGCCGCTGCGCAGCCTCGTGCTCGGTCTCGAGCTCCTTCAGCTCTTGCATCTTCTCGCGAAGCTGTCGCTCCTTGACGAGAAGTCCCGCGAGGCGCTCCGTGGTTTTGTCCTTCTGCGACTGAAGACGGTGCTTGGCTTGCTCGGGGGAGGTCGTCGCCGTCACCGCGACTCCGAGTCCGGCGAGCTTGGCCTCGAAGACCTCCTTCTTGTCGCGCAGCGATTGGACCGAGCGGCTGTTGGGCCCGCGCTCGGCGATCTTCTCGGCGATCTGGACGTCGAGCTCGCGGATGCGGTTGCGCCAGGTCTGCGCCTGCGGATCTTCGCTCGCGGTGTTCGTGGTCGTCGGGCGAACCGAGTCGAGGTCGCTGTCGAAGAAGTCGATCCGGCGCTCGAGGTCGCTGCGGACGAGGCGCCACTCGACGACCTGCTCGTGGATGTGCTGGATCACCGTCTCCGAGGCTTCGGGGTGCTCGGTGCGGTACTCCTTGAGGGCGGTCCGCGCGGCCTCGTCCAGCTCGTTGTAGTGGTCGATTCGGTTCTGCAGGTACTCCGTCTGACCTTCCTGGTGCATCTGACGGACGTGCGCCTTGAACGAGTCGATCCAGACCTCGAGCTCGCGACGGAGCATGTCACGGTTGACGCCCCAGAGGAAAAGACGAATCGTGTTGTCCGTGCCGTCGACCTCGACGTTTGAGCGGCTCTTGAAGCTCGAGATGGCTTGTTGGAGCATGCGCTCTTCGCCCCAGTCGTTCTCGACGGGGTCCTCGAGCAAGGTCATGGCGGACAACATCTTTTTACGGACGTTGTTGATCCTGAGTCGGAGGCCGCTGTAGCCCTCCTCCTCGGGATTCTCGGCCTGCTGAAGGACACGCTCGATCTTGAGGTCCTTGACGAGGCTGCGGATCGTCGACGACGTGTACAGGATCGTCTTGAGCTGATTCAGTCGACGTGCGATTTCCTCAGCCGAGTCGCGAAGCTCGCTCCCTGCGACGACGTCCTTCGTGTTGATCACGAGCGTCGCCTTGCCTTGGTACACGGCCGGGTCCGTCGCGACCTTCGCCGCCGTGATCATCGTACCGACAGCGACGCAGGTTCCGAGGATCGCCCAGTGGCGACTGATCGCGTAAAAGGTCTCGGGGGGCGTGGTCAGGATTCTGACGGCCCGCTTCTTCAGGGATTCGAAATTCATCGAAGCTTACCTTCGATCAGCACCGACGGCGCGAGGCGTGCGACGCTTCGACCGAGCCGTACGGATCTTGGATTCGAGGCGACGAGCCTCTTTCTCTTCGTCGAACTTGCGAGGAGAGTCGAGCGCGGCTCGCACGGCTTCGAGCGCTTCGTCGTGGCGCTCTTGAGCGTGGAGCACAGTCGCGAGGTGGAATCGGTAGGTCGGCGAGTCAACATCGTCGAGAAGAGCCCTCAGTTGGTTCTCGGCTTCGGTGTGTTGTTCGTTGCGGTACAGGGCCCAGGCCAGGGTGTCGTGGACGTCCGGAGCCTGAGCGAGATTCGGAACGAGGTCCGCAGCTCTTCGCGCAAGTTCGAGGCCACGTTCGCGTCTCGTTCGGTCTTTGGACTCGACGAGGACCCAGGCGAGGTTGTTGAGGACAAGGATCGGCGGAGTCGCGCCGACGTCGTCAAAGGCTTGGACACTCTTCTCGTAGTGCGAAATCATGCTCTGGTGGAACTTTGTCACGTATCTCGGTGCCGCGCCGGCCTGTCGGGCCCCGTAGACGGTCGCGAGAAGCAGGTGACGCAGTCCTTTCGAGTTCGGGATCGAGCCTAGGCGGCGATTGAGAGCGAGCTGGAGACCCCTGTACTGGTCCTGGGCAGTCTCTTCCGAACGTGTGCTCTTGAGCAGCGAGCGGAAAAAGGCGATGCGGACGCCTGTGACCATGCTGCGGCTCGCGAGCAGGGTCTCGAGGTTTTTCGCGAAGTTCGTCGCCACCTCGTTCGGCTGTGAGGACTTCTCCGAAGTCTCGGCCAGGACGCGCAGCGCCGAGTCAAAGTCTCCGGTCTGGATGTACGAACCCGTCAGGAAACGGAAGTTGTCCAGCGAAGGCTCGAGGAGACAGAGCAGCTCGAAATGTCGAGTCGCCTCGCGGAACTTCGCCAGCCGCTCCTCGGGCTTGTCGTCGAGTTGGCGCGACTTCGCCGAGCGCTGCAAGGTATCCGCGAGCGCGAGGAGCGACGCGTGCGTCGGGCGCGGAACGGATCGCAGGATCGCGACGGCTCGGTCGTAGTCGTCGTCGAAGAGCTCACGCTTCTTCTCGACGAACTTGTCGAGCTCGCCGTACGAGAACGTGACCGCGAGCGCGAGGTGCGCGGGGGTGAACGACGGCTTGGTGCGTATGATCTTGCGAAGCACGTTCTGGAGCTTCGAGACGTGGCGCGCGACGTCCGAGTTCTTGACGTCGGGTTGCTGATACTGTGCGGGGATGCGACGCCGGAGAGCCTCGACGAGCAACCACCGACCGACAAACTCGGTCGGGTCCTTCTCGATGTAGTCTTCGATGCGATCGATCAGCTGGTTCGAGACATCCTGATCCGGTGCGGACTTGCCGACCGCGAGGCTCAGCAGCTCGACGGCGTTGCCCGAGTAATCCGGGTGCGTCCGGTGTTCGGCCTCGGCGTTCTCGATCGCCTTGTCGAGCGTCTCACGCGTGCTCGTGAGGATGTGCGCCTTGCCACGGAGGAACGCGATGTAGGGCGCCGTTTCGTCGCTCGGAATCGTGCCTTCGAGCGTCGCGAAGATCTTCTTGCCGTCCTTGCGGAAGAGGGCCTCCGTCGCTTCGGCGATCTTGCGACGCGTCTCGGTGTCCGTATTCGGATACGTCCGCGAGAGCACATCCGGGGCGATCGGGTCCACCTCGAGGAAGTCGAGCGCTTGGATTATTCCGAGGAGCGCCGATTGGATCCCGTCATCTCCGGCCGGCGCCGTGACGTAGAAGTCGAGGATTCCGGCCAGCGCATCACGGAAGTACTTTGCGGCTTCCTCCTTCTTTCCTGATTGCGCGAGTGCGCCCGCGAGTCGGCCGCGTTGGGTGATGAGCTCGCGGCGGATTCTCTTGTCGTTCGAGACCTTCTCGGCCGCGGCTTCGAGCCACTCGATCGCCTCCGCAGGCCCTTCTACGAGACTCGTGACATGGCCGACGACGTTGTACTCGTCGAGCGAGTCGGCAGCGCTACGGACGTTCTCCAGCGACTTGGAGAGGAGCGCGCTGGCCTTCTTCGTCACGTTCGGCTGCGCGCGAGCGCGGAGCAGGAACTTCAGTCGATCGCCGAGGCGCAGGAACGGAGACGACTCGTACTTCTCGACGTTCGCGTAGAGATCGAGGGAGAGCTCGGCGGTCGGAGCCATGTCCTGGCAGCGTGCGACGATGCTCAAGAGCGTCGAGGCGCGTTGCTTCTCGGGGATCTCCGCGAGGTAGGCCTCGAAGGTTCGGCGAGCATGGTCGGTCTTTCCGGTCGTCAGCGCGGCGAATCCCGTGATCATCGAAAAGAGGTGGCGGACGTCGTCAGCGTCGACTTCGGTCGCTTTCTCGATGCGAGTCGCGAGGTCGATCCTCGATGCCGAGTCGTCGAAGATGGCTTCACCGAGACCCGCATCGAGGTACGCGTTCGCGATGCCCGCGAGGGCGCGTGCGTACCGGCGTGCGGGTTCGCTGTCACGACTCGACGCGAGCGCCTTCTTATCACCGTTCGACGACGAAGAAGCTTCTGCGAGAAGCTCCTCGCCCTGAGCGACCGAGAGATCCTTCAGCGCCCCGAGGAAGTGTCCCCTCGCGTTCGCACGCAGCCGCTCGAGACCCGTCTCGCTCTTGTCGGCGAGGTGCTCTCGCTCTTCGTGCAGTGCTCGCAGATTGAGTGTTCCGAGACGGACAAGGAGCTGCATCGGGTCGCCACCGGGTTGGGATTTCGCGCGGCGGCGAAACTCGGCGATGCGGACCGTTCCCTGGTAGCATGGCGTCGTGCCCTCTCGGCGGACGTCGCCGAGCTTGAGGTAGAGGCGAGAGAGGAGCGTGACGTCGCCGGCCAGGTTTTCGCTGACGATCGGGTCGCTCGACTCGATGAGAGCGATCGCCTGCTCGATCACGGCCCGTGCCCGTCGCTCGAGCTCGGCTTCGGTGTTCTTCTTCCGGGCGGCGGCTTTCGAGGCTTCCGAGCTCTCGTCGTTCGCCTGGTCGTCGTGAAGATCGGCCGTCTCGGGATTCGCGCGCAGAATCAGTAGGTAGGCGTCGGAGAGGCGGTGGAGGACTCTCGCACGCTCGATCGGCTGATCTTGATCGACGAATTCTAGCGCCCGCTCGAAGTGCGTGATCGCGACGTCCGGATTGAGGGTCGCGAGGGCCGTGTCGCCGAGCAGTGTCGTCGCCTCGACCGGATGCTTGTCCATCACAGAGAGGCAGAGGCTGTTCGCTTCGGCGTAACGCCCGAGGAATCCTAGCACCTTCGCCTTGTGCAGACCGGCCACCAGCGCGTTGGGATCGCCGCTATCGAGGACGAGATCGTACATCTCGAGCGCATCCTCGTACCCGTCCACCGTTCCCTTACGTACGCCGATCAGAGCGCGGACCATACGGTCGTAGTTCGCTCCGTTGTACTTGAGAATCTCGTTCTGCCAGCGCTCGGCTTCTTCGAGGTCACCCGCTTCGAGGTACTCCTGTACGAGGACACGCCATCGGCCCATCCGCTTGGCCGGGGTATCTCGGAAGAAATACCACGTCCCACCGGCAAGTACCGTGACCAAAGCGATGACAGCAGAGAGTCTCAAAAGCATGGTTTGCTTTCCTCGTTCACTTCTTTTTTTCCCAAAAGAGAGCGATCCTCTTTCGCCCCTCGTCAGCGGTCGCCGACGACGTAAACCGCTGGCTTTCAGACAACCAGCTGTCGAAGCATACCCGTTGCGGCGGATTCAGGAAACCCCTTCAAGACATAGTGTTACGAGCCGATAAACACCATGTGTCGATAATTATTAAACCCACACTATGGACCCCGCCGCGTGACCTGTGGTATCCCCCTGCAATCAATCTACTTGGGGAAGTGGTCTAATATTATCGGAGCTGATCTGCGAATCAGATCATAGTACGTTTTTCGAGTGTTTTCCGCGGTTCCGATAAAGCTACCCTGCACGGTAATGACCGAAAAATAATTAGCTCGCCATCCATTGGCTCGAAGGGCTATCTCGCTCGCCTCGAACTGGCCGTTGTAGCAGAACGTCGAGAGCGTGAAGAGAAACGCTCCGCTGCGTGGATCGCGCCAGGTGTACTGATTGAACTCGAGCGGAACGTCGAGGTCCGGGGCAGGAATTGTGACGATGTCCTTTCGGACCAGCTCGAACCCCGAACCGGGGTTGCAGAGGTCGGGGTTGTGGACCGCACCGACCTTGAAACCGGTCACGTAGCCGACGTAAAAGCTGATTCGCGCGTCCCTACGTCGATAGACTCTCGAAACGTAGTCGTCGACGCCCGCCCGCTGCTCGACGTCGTCTCCGAGCTCGACGTTCTCGACACTCCAGCCTTGGCCGACGAGGTCTTCGGGCATCTCGGCGAGCGGTTTCGCGATCGCCGTCGGCGTCGCCCCCGGGTGGAGGAGGTCGTAACCGAGACGGGCGGCGAATGCGACGCAGAGGATGGTCGCCAGCAGAATCGCGCGGTTCATGATACGACGTTGTCCTCTTCAGGGTTTTCCCAGCGGAAGAGCCATTTGTAGAAGAGCCAGCTGGTGTAAAGTAGGACCATGCTGATCGCGAAGACGATCATGCCGAGCATGTCGTGCACCGTGCCGCTGGCCAGGTTGATGTCGAAGCTCACGAGCGCCACAGCGACCGTCAGGATTCGAAGCACGTTGACCAGGATCGTCACGGGGATCGCGGTCAGCACGAGGAGCGATCCTTTCCAGGCTCCCGTCCGGAAGAGATACGCGAAGAGCATGGCTGTCGCGACGATCGCCATGAGCGAGCGAATGCCGCTACAAGCGTCGGCGACCTCGAGGCGATGTTGATCGATGACGAGCAGATTGCCCTGCTGGAGCGCGTTGATGCCGATCAGGTTGAGCGAGTCGCACGAGATCATCGTCGCGTAGCCCTTGAGCGACATGCGAACCGAGTTGAGCAGCGCGTAGTGGGGCGGAATCGCGAGGAGCAGGTAGAAGAACGGAAACGGCTTCGCGCGAAGCAACGCCGTTCCGAAAACGCCCCAGCAGCCCGATGCGAGCGTTCCCCAGAGGCCGACGCGCTGAATGATGTTCGTGCGCGTCAAGTAGCCGACGAAGAAGATTCCGAGGAAAATGCCGACGAGCCCGAAACCGACGGGTGAGGACCGGCTTTCGAGCTTACCGAGGCTCTCACGGTTTCCCCAGAGGATCGCTCCGGCGATCACGGGAACGAGGAAGCCGTGCGAGAAGTCCGGGTCCTCGTTCCAAAAACCGACGAGCTCGACGAGCGCGGGCCAAAAGAGGGCGACGTAGGCGGCGACTGCGACGAGAAGACTTCGCCAATGCTTCTCGATCACATCTGCGATGGTGGCAACTGGGGTGATCTGAGTCGGTGCCGGCGCTCTCTTGAGTTCGACTGCCATCGAGGTGCGCTCCGTTTGGAGTGAGTTCGCAGAGTATGGGCGTACGGAGATCGATATGCAAGTTGGGTGCCGAGTTCGGCGTCCGCGTGGTCAGAAACTCGAGAATCCACTCTCTTCGATATCGGAACTTCGCGTCCCTCAGCCGATTCCGACGCGGTGAAACAAAATGGCGAAACAAAATCACGTCTAACCCTTGGACGCGGCGGACGAATCCGGTTCGTTGCCGTTCGTCGGGAGTTCGTGTTTCGAAATCATGTCGTAGAGCGTCGGTCGACTGATTCCGAGCGTCCGCGAGGTCTTCGAGATGTTGCCCCCGTTCGCCTTGAGCGCCTCGCGTACCATCTCTCGTTCGAGCTCGTCCTTCGCTTCCTTGAGCGAGAGTCCTGCCGTTCGGCTCATCGCCGGTGCGCTCGTGTCGAGGTGGAGCGCGTTGGCGTGGATCGTCGCGGATTCGGAGAGCAAGACGGCGCGTTGCACTCGATTCTGGAGCTCACGGACGTTTCCGGGCCACGGATGGGCTCGAATCGCCGTCAAGGCGGCCGCGGAGAGCTTCTTCGACGACGTGCTCAGCTCCTTGCAGTAGCGTTCGACGAAGTGATTCGCGAGCAGGATCATATCGTCCCCACGCTCGCGAAGGGGCGGGAGCACGATCGGCAAGACGGCGAGACGGAAGTAGAGATCTTCACGAAATCGTCCGTCTCGGATCGCTTCATCGATGTCGAGATTCGTCGCGGCGATCACACGAGTGTCGATCGGGATCGACTCTCGGCCACCGACTCGCTCGATCACACGCTCCTGCAGGAAGCGCAGAAGCTTGACCTGGAGCGGGGCGCTCATCTCGCCGATCTCGTCGAGAAACAGTGTGCCGCCGTTCGCGCATTCGATCTTTCCGATTCGCTTGGCGTCCGCGCCCGTAAAGGCGCCTTTCTCGTGTCCGAAGAGCTCGCTTTCGAGAAGGTTCTCGGGAATCGCGCCGCAGTTGATCGCGACGAAGGGGCCTTCGCGTCGCGAGTTCGATTCGTGCAGGGCGCGAGCGGTACATTCCTTGCCCGTGCCGCTCTCGCCCGTGATGAGCACGGGAATCTGGCGTGCCGCGACCTTCTCGATCATCTCGAAGACTTCACGCATGCGATCGCTTCTACCGACGAATTCGGGGAAGGCGTCGACGGCCTCGCTCGAGGACGAGGTCGCTTCGGATTCGAGCTCGAGCTCGAGCTCGAGCTTCGTGTGTGCGCGTGCGAGCACGACCCTCAGTTGGTCGAGATCGAGCGGCTTCGGAAAGATATCGTGCGCGCCACGCTGAACGGCCGACACCGCGTTTTGGCGTTCCGCGTTTCCGGAAACGATGATCACCTTGGCATGCGGGTTCTCTTCGAGCATCGCATCGAGCGTCGCGAGACCTTCGCTCGCGTCGCGAGGCTTCGGCGGGAGCCCGAGGTCGAGAAGCACGACCGGGATGTCTTCCGATTGGAAGGTGCCGATCGCGTCGTCACGATCATTCGCCGCGAAGACCTCGTAGTCTCCGGCGAGAGCCCATTGGATTTGCTTACGAATCTGCTCGTCATCGTCGACGACGAGGAGCTTGCGGGGCGACTCGTGTTCCTTTGGCGAACTCACGGCGGATGGTTCTCTTGCGGCGATGGGAGGAGCCTGGAGAACTATAGCCTCGTGGTCGACATCTCGCTACGCGGACCGAGCTTCTGTCCAGGCTCTGGACGCTCCGTACACGGCGTTCCGTTTTCGACCGTCGAAGCCGTCGGGAGCGACACGCTCACGGTCGTTCCCGTGCCGACCTCGCTCATCACATCGATCGTGCCGCCGTGCGCTTCGACGATCTTGCGGCATTGAAAGAGGCCGATGCCGAGTCCGTCGGACTTCGTCGTGCGGAATGGAGTGAACAGCTCGGTCGTGAGGTAGTCTTCCGGAATACCACAGCCCTCGTCCGAGATGAGGAGCTCGACCGTGTTCGCGCACCGCTTCGTCTCCACGGTGATTCGATCCTCGGGTGTCGAAGCCTGGGCCGCGTTGAGGAGCAAGTTGAGCACGACGCTTTCGATCTCTTGGGCGTCGACCGAGATGAGCTCGGGAGCGTCGAGGCAGAGCTCGACCTCGCAGCTCGAGGTCTTCGCGAGCTGACTGACGGCCGCGTGAACGAGCGTGTCGATCGAGTTCGGCAAACGTTCCGCGCCGAGGTAGGTCGAGAACGTCTTGAGGCTGCCGCAGAGTCGCTTCATCTTCTCGGCGGTATCGAAGATCGAGGCGAACGCGTCCTTGCGAAACTCCGGATTGTCTTCGTGTTGAACGGCGTTCGACGCGACCATCGAGAGTGTCGTCGCGAAGTTCTTGAGATCGTGAAGCAGAAACGTCGAGAACGCGCGGAAGGCCTCGTCCTCCTTGGCTTGAACGGCTCGATCGAGCAGCTCGGACTTGTGAAACTCGCTACCTGCGTGACGCGCGAGCACTCGGAGGAACTCGCTTGCGTTCCAGTCGAAGGGGCGGCCACTGTGATCGGGTCCTACCGTCAGAAGGCCTATGGTCTCGTCGTTGGAGCACAAGGGGACGAGGAGCGCAGCACCCGTTTCGTCGAAAACGCGCTCGATCGACTCGTGACAGGGCGCAGATTCCCTCGAAATCGGCTCACCCGAATCGGGAAGCAGGTCGAGCCAGCGGCCGGTGCGCGATGCCGTCGAGTCGCCGAGGGCTCCGCGTGCGGCGATTCGTTCGAGCTCTGCGGTCGAGTCGACGCGGAGCCATACCGAGATTTCGAGCGAGCCAGTCATCTCCTCGACGAGATTCGAAAGCTCAGCAGCAGCGACCTCTTTCGAGTCGCTCGTGCGAATCGATCGCGACGCTCGCAGCCAGGCGTCGCGGTAGTCGTACCGTCCCGAAAAGACGTGCCGTCGAGTCCAGTCGCGAAATCGGTGGCGCAGCCGGGTGCTCGACAGGGCGATGACGAGGCCCGTGACGAGCAGGATTACCAGAAGCGCTCGCGAATTGACCCCTAATTCGAAGGTCTCGGTCGTCCAGGCAGCGAGACCGCCCGAACTCATCAGGTAGAATCCGACGCCCGCGAACGTGAGCGTGCTACACGTGAGTCCCTGCGAGACGCGAACTCCTCCGCGCCCGCTTCCGCGTAGCCAACCGACGGTGAGCAGAGCACAGGACGGGAGGAGCACGAACGTGGCGACGCGGAGGTCGTTTTCGAAGAGTCCCGAATACGTCAAGAGGTGCGTCGAGAGGTAGACCGTTCCCACCATCGGCATCGCGAGGCCGATGACCGTGAACTTGATCTCCCAGCGGATGTGCTCTTCTGCCTCGCGAAAAGCTCGCTCGAGGTGAGCGAGGGTGACTCCAGCGAGCGCGAGCAAGAAGAAGCCCCAGCCCTGCTTCAGCCAGAGCCCGAACAACGTAGTGGCACTAGGGTCGGTCTTTGTCGCAGACGTCGCCGAGGCGATGCCCGTGACGAGCAGCAGAGCGATCGACCACCCCGAGATCGTGAGTGTGGCTTGTCGGCGTCGTCCTCTCGCATCTTCAGCTGGGCTCAGAGACTGAGAGAAGAAGAGCGCGCCGGGGAGACCGAGAATCAGGAGGCAGTTGCTCGCCCGCAGCGCCGAGAGCTCGCTCCAAGCCTCGGTGTTTCCACCGAGGACGAGCGAGATGGAGGCGAGACCCGACGGAACCAAGAAGAGGGCCAGGCGCCACGAGCCCGGCCCGAGTCTCCGCGTCGACACGGCGAGTGCCGAGAGCGCGAAGGCCGCGATGGCGGAGAGGATGTAGATCAGGGTTTCGAAGCGGTCCACGATCTGTCTCGAGCGGTCTGCCCATCAGGCGAGGAGATCCCTGCTTTCCTTATCGGCGAGATGGGGGCGTCGCGCCCCGCTGATTCGATGAATTGGGGTCAGCATTCTTCCGTATCCTGACGATGAACGAGGCTGGGGACGGTGCTTTCTTTGTCATCGAACCCATTGTTCCGATAACCAGCGCGAGGACCCGGCGAGCGCCGGAGCTGCCTATGACTGCCCCTGTTTCACTTCCTGCCGACTCTGCCCAGGCGACTGGAGAAGCGTCGGACGCGGCGTCGGACATCGAATGCCGACTCGTGGGAGCCGACCAGAAGGAGAGTTGGAACACGTTCGTCGCATCGCGTTCCGACGCGAATCTCGGGCACGACTTCGAATGGCGTGAGGTCTTCGAGCGTAGTTATCGGAAAAAGTGTCACTCGCTGGCCGCCTTCCGAGGTGACGAGTGCGTCGGAATTCTCCCGCTCGTGCACATGAGCGGGTTCCTGAGCGACGGGCGGCTCGTTTCGCTTCCGTTTCTCGACCAGGCCGGAGCGCTCGCGGAATCGCCCGAGGTCGCGCAGCAGCTGAC
>CAYZGY010000093.1:0-15148 GCA_964478085.1 uncultured Planctomycetia bacterium | reverse complement strand
AATCGTTCCCTCGCTGCCGGTGACGATGAGACCGAAGCCGGATTCGATGCGTCCGCCGTGCTGATTGAAGCGCGGCGCTTCTACCCGCGGGTAGAGGTTCGCGCCGCGGAATTGCCCGAGAACGACGTCGGTTCGCTGCGGCAAGTACGAGTTGAGGAGGCGATCACGCTCCGTGATCCACTCGACATCACGCGTGTACGGCTGCTCGCGCCACGTGTCTCCCCAGCGCGCCGATTCGCCGACGATCGCGCCGTAGGTGAAGTCACTCAGATAGCGATAGCGCGCGATGGTCGCGTCGGGGCTCATCGCGCCGAAGTTGAAGAAATGCCGGTGCAGCGTGTCGCCGAAGAGCACGCGGAACTCCTCGTTCGCGCGGAGGGCACCGTAGATTCCAGAGGGCTTGTCGTTGTTGTTGATGCCGGTTCTGTTCGAGCCGAGCCCCTCGAGCGTGCGCTCGGCGTCCCAGCTGAAGAACTTGTATCCCGCTCCAGGCACGCGATGGCGACCCGAGTACCAATTGTGGCCGTCCCAATCGCCGTTCGATCCGTAGATGTTGGCGATCATGTAGTCGATGAGGTTCGGGACGTCGACGTACTCCTGGATCGCCGCGTACGCCTCGGGCGTGCTCAGTCCGCCGGCGACGATGCCGTAGAGCTCGTTCCAGGCATCTCGGCTTCCATCGACGGCCTCTCCCGAGTTGAGCACGTCCCAATCGTCTTTCGCACCACCGAAGTACGCCTCGCAAAACGGCGCGCTCGGTCGCTCGACGAGATTGTAGAGTCCCCAGTAGAGCCCGTTGACGTAGAGGTGGACGAAGGTGCCGTGCGGCGCTGGTGAGCCCATCGCGTTGAGTGAATCTCGAATGAACTGATCACGCAGGTACTGCGCCTGGCGGTTCTGACCGGAGATGTTCCACACCCAGGAGTTGTTTCCGCCTGCGCGCAGAATCAAGGTGTCGAACTGGTCGGTTGCCCCTTGGCCGAGAAGCCGCGGAGACGCGGCAAAGAGCGGGTAGTTGAGCTTGGTCGCACCGTACGCGCCCTTGAAGAGCATGCGGAAGTTGTGCTTCGGAATCGACGAGTTGCGCCCGTGACCTCCGTGCATGCGCATCGCGCAGTTCTCTTGGAAGCCTCGACCGCCTCCGGGAATCTCGACGCCGTCGGGCAGGATCAGCTCGACCGAGGACGGACGTTCCCACGATTGGCCCGAGCCGCCCGGGTTCGAGTAGATGCCTCGGCTGCCGAAGAGGTCGTCGAGGTCCATGACGATCGACATCGACGGAATCGAGAGAAGGTCGTCACGAAAGGTCGCGCTGTAGGCCGGGTTGCCCGTCACCTCGGGGTCGACCTCGTAGTCGGCCGTGCGGCTGCCCCACGCCCCCGGAAATCCCGCGCCGGTCTGTTCGCGCACCTGGTCGACGAAGATGTACGTGTGCGTGTCGACGTTCGTCGGAATGAGATCTTCGAAGAACGCCGCGGCTCGCAGTGTCGTCGTTCTCGAGATCGCGATCGGCGACTCGTAGAGCGCTCCGTTGGTGAGAGTCGGCGCGCTACCGTCGAGCGTGTACATGATCTGCGCGCCTTCGGTTGCCGAAGCGATCGTCACGTCGATCGGCGCGTCGTAGAAGCCGCGGTTCCGCGAGAAGCTCGTGTCGGCGACGAAGTCGAGGAAGACGTCGACGTTTTCCGTGCCCGGCGTCGGCTCGGTGAAGTAACCCGAGGCCATCGAAGTGACGGTGATCTCGGCGAGCTCCGCCGTGATCAGAAAGTCGTCGCTATCGGTCGCATCGTTGATGCCGTGAAGCGCGAGGAGGTTCGCACCGTTCGCGAGAAGACCAATGTGATTGGTGACATCGATCTCGTGCCACGAAAGCGCCTGCGCGTTCGAACGATCCGAATTCGCGAGCGAGTCATGTCGTGGCGCGCCGGCAAGATTCGAGCGAGCGATCTCTGCTCCGTTGAGGTATGCGACGAACGCGTCGTCGTACTTGACGCGCAAAGTCAGCGACTCGTACGCCGTGCGATCAGCGACGTCAAAGGGCACGCGTGCGTAGGCGCTCGAGCCTTCTCCGCGAAGCTCGTCCTGAACATCCGTCCCGATGAGGCTGCGATAGCCGGAGAGAGAACCGACCGCGCCGACGTCCGTTCGAACCTCGAGACCGCCGCTCGCGGTGTCGCCCACGAGGTCGAAGCCAGCGTTGAAGCTCGAGTGAGTCCCTCGCTGCGCGAAGAGCTCGACGCACGAGCCACCGCCGTTCTCGTAGAACACGAGGTAGAGGTCGTAGTTTCCTGGCGCCGGGAAGTTGAAGGTCCGGATCGTGTCGCCCGGGCCTCGTGGTTGCGGGAACTCCATGCGGAAGCTCTCGCCGTGACCGTCGATCTCGAGACTGAAGCCGTCGTCGCTGTTGCAGCCGAAAGACCACGCGCCTGCTTGCGGAATCGTCACGGACGCCCGCGCCTCGAGGACGTAGCCATTTCGATCCTCGCCGATCGTCGCGCCGGGAAAGGTCACGTCGTTCGTAAACCGTCCGCGCCCGCCGGTATTGTAGTAGTTGATGATCGGCGCGAGCTCGGAATGCACGTCGCCACCGGGGCTCGGGTCTCTCGCGATCTCTTCGGCGTTCGAGATGTGCGTGACACCACCCAAGCCGTAGATGACTCGCACCGAAAAACCCGGCTGCGAGCTCAAGTAGCCGACGCCGAGTTGACCGATCGTCCAACTCGCGTCGTTGAAGGGCTCGTTGCCGCCGGTCCAAGAGGTTCCGAGAGCATCGTTCCTCGGGATGAGCACGCGAGCGTCTGCCCGGGCAGAGACGACCGTGTCGATGATACGGTCGATTCCGATGCCGTATGAGACGTCGGGACGCTGTCGCGGATAGTCGGGCGAGTACGAATGCTCGATCGTCTCGCCGTCCGGACCCACGAGCGCGAGGAACTCGCCGTCGCCACCGAGTCGATAGTTCGTGTGGAGCTCGCTACCAGGCACGCTCCGGTCCTTGCCGGAGCAGAAGATGACGACGCGACCACCACCGTCGAGAACGACGTTCGGAATGCGCCACTTCTCGAGATCATCGTCATCGTCGGTGAGGAACCAACCGTCGAGCGAGATCGAGTCGAAGGTCTGATTCGCGAGCTCGAGCCAATCGGAGCTCTCACCGTCCTCATCGAAGACGGTCCCCGAATTGATGGCCATGAACTCACTGATGACGACTTCGGGCTCGGCGGAAACTGCAGACGGTGCCAGAACGCAGACCCCGAGGCAGAGGGGGGCGAGGCGACGAAGCATAGCTGGAATGAGCGACCCGTTGACGTGAGGTGGGGCTGGGATACGCCTACGAGTTTAAGTGCTCTCGAGAGCTGGCGATACCGGCGGATCGCCCTCGATCCGGGCACAAAAAAACCCAGGCCGTCTTGCCTGGGGTCTTATTCGCCGTACATCTGTTGCCTTCCAGACAAGGCCTCGAGGCGAGAATCCTCGAGAAAAGTCTCGAAAAGAATCTTAAGTGCCTTTTTATTAAACACTTAGGGACCGTTATTTTCGGAAAACCGCGGCTCCCCGCGAATCTCACTGCCCGAGGCACTTGGCCCGGAGGTTCTTCGCCTCGTGGCGGTACCACTCGAGGAGCGCGTGGGCGTCCTCGTTGGCGAGCGGCTTGACGGCCGGATCGGAACGGACGCCCTCGGGGACGACCTTCCACTTTCCGTCTTGGCGGTAGCAGAACTGGTCTCGAAGACGCTGGTTGATCTTGCCGTTCACGCTCAGCGTCATCTTGGTCATCACGACGGCCCAGTCGCCCTGCTCACGTGTCGCGACGACATCGAGCGTCTCGAGAATCTCGAGACTGGAGGTCTTCACCGACTTGCCTTCCGCGTGCTTCTTCTGAAGATCATGGAGGCCGTTCGGATCAAAGGGACGACCCGAGTTGCGAATTCGCCCGTACTCCTCGAACCGGATCTCCTCGAACCGGATCTCCTCGAAGTACTCGAGGTTCGGCTCGGTCTGACCGGGCTTCGAGTGCTTCTCGGTGTACTTCTTGAGCACGTCTGTTCCGAGCTTCGCGTCGTGGACCCACTCGAGCGTCGGGTCGACCTTGTAGTCGAGATTCGGAGAGTGCGCCTCGCGACGCAGAAGGAGACCAGGGCGTTTCGCGTCGACGATCTGGAAGATCCGCTCGCTCTTGCCGCGGCCGTCGTTATATTGCGAGCGCCGCTCTTGTCGTTGATGCAGTCGGAACGCATGCGGTCCCCTTCGACGGTGTAGCTTCCGTGCCACTGGTTGACGCGACCGTTCTTCTTGTCGCGATTCGTGCCTCGAATACGAACGGTGAACGCGGGGAGCGCTCGGTAGCGATCCTCAGCGACGTCGAGAACTTCGGCGTCGGCGGGATCGAGCCCCTTACGGCCGGAACCGGGATTCGGCGTGACATTCGTCGACTTCGAACCGCCCTTCCCGACCCGGACAGCCGGGATACCCTTCGAAAGCGACCAAACCTTGACCGTCTTGTCGCGAGAGCACGAGACGATTCGCGTGCCGTCCGCGAAAACTGCGAGGCTGACGATCGAATTCTTGTGCGCCTTGAAGAACTGTAGAACGGATAATGAACACCCATGCGACCAGCGAGATCCCCGCTGCACGACGTTCCGCACACTGCCCACGAGCCGCAGCCGTCCTGGCCGCTCGCGGAACGATTCTCTTATCCGGTGTCGCCACCGCGGTCATTCTCGTCCCAACCGAGCGTGAAATCTCCGGAACGATCGCTGGACTGCTGTGGTTTGTCGCTGTTGCGGGAGCCGCACTCTCCGTTCTCGGCGGAATCCTCGTCATGCGATCGTGGCGAAGCGAACCGAATGGGTCCGAACGGTCTTGATCACGACCGAAGGCACAAAGCACCATCGAAAGCCGAATCCTGAAACCCAGCGAGGCCGGCCCACATGCCAAAAACTCCCGAAGATATGGCGGCGACGATGATCGCCAACCTCGAAGACAAGACCGGATGACCGCTCGACGCGTGGTTGAAGATCCTCGCGGAGAAGTCGTTTGAGTGGCACGGTGAGATCGTCAAGCACCTCAAGGCCGAGCACGGTGTCACGCATGGGTACGCGAACTCGATCACACAGCATGCATTGCAGGCTTCTGCGGCCCCCTCGACTGAGAGTGACCCCATCGCGACTCAATACGCCGATCCGAAAGCGAAGCTGCGACCGATCGACGACGCATTGATCGCACGAATCACGAAATCCGCACCCGACGTCGAGATCTCGCCAAAGAAGACCTACGTCAGTCTGAGGCGTTCGAAGCAGTTCGCTCTGATCCAGCCGTCGACGACGACGCGAGTCGACGTCGGCATCCAGCTCGAAGGAGAACCCACGACCGAGCGACTCGAGGCCTCCGGCAGCTTCAGTGCGATGGTCAGCCACCGAGTCCGGCTCTCCGAAGTCTCGCAGGTCGATGATGAGCTCGAAGCCTGGCTGAAACAGGCCTACGACGCGAGCTGGCCCGACTATCCTTCGAGCAGAATCCCGCGGAGCGTGTGGAGATCGAGCTTCTCGACGACGTCGCCGTCGGCCGCCACGATCGACTCGGCGAGGTCCTTCTTGCGATGTTGGAGGTCGAGGATCTTCTCCTCGACCGTGCCCGCCGCGACGAGGCGGTGGACGTGCACTGGAAGGCTCTGGCCCATGCGATGGGCACGCGCGGCGGCTTGCTCCTCGACGGCGGGGTTCCACCACGGGTCGTAGAGAATCACGGTGTCCGCCTGTGTCAGGTTGAGGCCGTAACCACCCGCCTTGAGCGAGATCAGGAAGACGGGAATGCCGTCGTCCTGCTGGAAGCGCCTGACCTCCGACTCGCGATCCTTCGTCGAACCGTCGAGACGGCAACGACGGATGCCCACGTCCTTGAGACCTTCTTCGATGAGATCGAGCATCGACGTGAACTGGCTGAAGAGCAGCACGCGATGCCCTTCGTCGACGCACTCTTGAAGCAGCTCCATCAGGAGATCGAACTTCGCGCTGGCGATACGCTTCTCGCCCGAATCGCCATTTGTCGCCGGTTCGCTCTCGTCGTCGATGAGACGCGGATCGCAGCAGATCTGACGCAGTCGCGTCAGCGCCGCGAGCACCTTGAAGCGCGACTTCTCCGAATCTTCCGCACTGAGATCCGAACGCGCCTCGGCGAGGAACGCGTCGTAGAGTGCTTGCTGGCTGCGCGAGAGCGGCACTCGCTCGACCTGCTCGATGCGCGGCGGCAGATCCGCGAGAACCTGCTCCTTCGTGCGTCGAAGAAGGAAGGGACGCACGCGGGCGCGCAAGCCCGCGATGACTTGATCCTCCCCGCGACGAACGGCCTCGGCGAAACCCTTCTGGAAGTCCTTCGCCGAGCCGAGGAATCCGGGCATCAAGAAATGGAAGAGCGACCAAAGGTCGCCGAGGTGATTCTCGAGCGGCGTACCGGTGAGCACGAATCGCTCGCGCGCTCGAAGGGCGAAGGCTGCCTTCGCCGTTTGGCTCTCCGAGTTCTTGATGTGCTGACCTTCGTCGAGCACGACGGCGCGAAACTCTCGACTCTCGAGCAGCTCGCGGTCGCGACGCAGAAGCGCGTACGAGGTGATGACCAGCTCGTGCTCGCCGAGGACGATCTCCTCTCGCTCGGAGGGCGATCGACCGCGGAGAGTGGCGACGACGACGTCGGGACAGATTCGCTTGCACTCGTCCTGCGAGTTGAAGACGAGACTCGTCGGACAGACGACGAGCACCGCTCCTTCAGGGCTGATGCCCGGTGCGACGTCGTCTTCGCGACGCCCGAAGAAATGGGCGAGCGTCATCACCGTCTTTCCGAGACCCATCTCGTCCGCGAGGATTCCGCCGACCGCCCAACGCGCGAGCCCGCCGAACCAACGCACGGCCTCGTGCTGGTATGGTCGCAGCATCTCCTCGAGCCGATCCGTGAGCGGCGGAACCTCGAGCCCCTCGCCACCGCGCAGCGCCGCGGCGAAATCGCGAAGCTCGTCCTCGAAGAAGAGGTCGGCCTCGTTGTCGTCCGCGACGAGCTCGGCGACTCCTGGGAGACTGAGCTTGAGCGACTTCTGCTCGTCCTCGCCGCTTCGGTGTCGACGGACGAGCTTCGTGATCGTGTCGATGCAGTCGTGCGAAAGACCGAGCACCGAGCCGTCCTCGAGCTGCAGGACGCCTTCGGGATCGTTCATCGCCGCTCGGCAGATCTCGCCGAGGTCGACCGGAAGCTCGCGATCACCGTCGTAGAGTGAGACGTTCGCCTCGAACCAATCGATCGAGTACGTGCGACCCTTCGATCCGCCGCTGTCAGATCCTTCACCGTCATCCGTGCGGTCACCCCCTCCACCACCACTGCGATGACGCGCCGCCCAGCCGGGGGCGCCACTCACGTCGACGCGCAATCTCGGTGCACGCGCGACGAGATCGAGCGTCGTGAGCTCCGAAGGCAAGACGAGCTCGACGAACTTCGACTTGCGCGGGCCGAGGACCTTCGCGAGCGACTGCGGACCTTGGAGAATCCACGCGCCGGCTTCCCGAAAGAACCCGAGACCTTCGAGCTCACGCTGTGCGCGCGCCATCGATTGGCCTGCCGGAGGATAGCGAACGACCTTTCCGTCGCGCTCGATCGACCACGGCTCGGGTGTCGACGGCGCCTCGACCCACTCTTCGCCGTAGCGAAACTCGAGGAAGCCTTCGAAGCGCTCGATCGAGCCCGTGAGCTCGACGCGTGCGGCCTCGACGCCCTCGACGTCGGCGATGAGACCGTCGGCGCTGTCGATTCGCCCGAGGCAGAGACGCTCGAGCGTCTTCACACCTTCGGTGAGAAACTGGTCGAGACCCTCGGGAGGGATCGAGCTCAGGTCTTCCTCCTGAAGCTCTTCGAGCACCGCACCGCCGACACCTGCGAGAAGCGGGTGAAACGCGCCGTGGTGATCTTGAATCCACGGAGCGACCGCCGGGATCAACGCGACGTCGCTGAAGAGGCTCTCTTCGCCGTCCGGCGATAAACAGACGAGCTCGACGCCGACCGCGTGCTCGTCACCGGCGACAAGGCGCGCCGAAAGTCGCCACGGCACGCGTGACGCGCGGAGGACGGAGCCCGATCGATCGACGAGCGCTTCCGTGTTCGCGGTGAGCGTCAAGACTTCGGCGAGCGTGTCCGAGTCGACCTCGGTGCGCAGAATCTCATCCTCGAGGAAGAGCTTCGTCAAAATCACGTCGCGTCGATGGGCCCCGCGTCCGCCTCGACCGATCCAGCGATCGGTGTCCGACGTGCGCAGCTCCGTCCAGCCGGTCCCCGTGTAGAGCTGGAGCCCCGCGCGGTGCGGCTTGCGCGAGGAGCCGAGATCGCGCAACGCGACTCGCAGGAGCGAACCGTCGGGTTGCGTCGAGACCTCTCCCTCCGTGTCGAAGAGTCGATAGAGAATCGGACGCGAGTCACTCGCGCGGTCGCTTCCCGACGACTCGACATCATCGCCCCCGGCTCCGCGCCCCTCGGTCGGGTCGATATCGCCGTTCTGGACGGCCTCGAGGTACTTGAGCGCGACGACTTGGTGTCGGCAGTGTCCACCGAGCTGGTACGGGCAGCGACAGATCGCGCGAACGATGCCGTCGTTCCCCTTCGAGATCTGCACGAAGAAAATGCGCGCGTCGCGCGGATCGAGCACGCGAACCTGGATGTCGCCGCTCGCCTGGATCGCGAAGTCCTCGACGGCGTCCCGAGAGAAGAGCTCCTTGCCCTGATCCCAGAGGTACGGATCCATCGTCGCCTGAAGCAGGTTCAAGCCGCGCTGAATGTCCCAGCCGTCCTCGTCTCGACTCGCCACAGCTCTCTCAATTACCCAAATCGTCGGGTCGAACGCGGGTTGCGACGCGTCGCCGCATGCTCCTACCGCGGCGTATCCTAGACGCCAGGGCCGGGCCGTCCAGGAAAATCCCGCGAACAGCTCCCGAGCGAAGAGCTCACCCGAGAGTGCGATTCTCCGCACTCGTCGAAGGCCTGCATCGGGCCCTTTGACTCGGCACGACGAGCACGCGTACAATCTCTGTTGACGGGTCTCTGGATCTCGAACGAATCTCGGGTGAATCTCATGCGAAGAACGCTCAGCCGACCTGCGGGGCCGCTGTGGACAGGTGTGCTCGCTTTCGCTTGTCTCGGGTTGACCTCCACCTCACTCGAGGCGCAGTGCCCCTCTCTCTTCGTGCGTGGTGACGTCAACTCGGACGGGCAGGTCAATGTCACCGATCCCGTCCGTCTCCTGACGGAACTCTTCCGTGGAGGCGACGACGGTATCGCCTGTCCCGATGCGTCCGACACGAACGACGACGGCGAGCTCAACGTCACCGACGGCATCTTTCTTCTCGAGTACCTCTTCACGGGCGATGCCGTGCTGCCGGCGCCGGTCGGTGTCTGCGGTGTCGATCCGACCGACGACGATCTCGACTGCGGCGCCTTCCGGCTCTGCACCTCGGTCAATCGTACGGACGGCGACTGCGACGGCATCGACGACGACTGCGACGGCGAGATCGACGAGGATCTCGATTTCGAGAACGACCCGCGCAACTGTGGCGAGTGCGGCAATGTCTGCGCCCTTCACGAGGCGCCGAACGTCCGATTCTTCACTTGTCGCGGCGGCGAGTGCGTCATCGCCGAGTGCGAGCCGGGCTACTTCGATGTCGATGGCAACATCGATAACGGGTGCGAATCGGACATGCGACCCGAAGACGAGTGTGACGATGGCAACCCGTGCACGACGGACGACCGCATCCTCCTTGGCCTCTGCGGCGGAACGCCGCGCGACTGTTCGCACCTCGCCGATCCGTGCAACTACGGAGTCTGCGACGGTGAGACGGGCGAGTGCATCAAGGTTCCGCGACCCGGCCGCGCCTGCAACGACGGAGACCCGAGCACGGGCAGTGATCGATGCTCGGAGACAGGCGAGTGCGTCGGCACGCCGATTCGCTGAGCCCGCAGAGCTGAAATCTCAAGTTCCGATTCGCCGGAACTCGAGCACGGCATCGCGTCGCTCGCGCGACGGCGCGAGGAGCACCTCGAACTCGGCCATCCAGTCGCAGTGCTCCTCCGGATCGACGAGGACCTGCTGAATCACCCAGCTCGCGTCGTCCGAGTGCGTCTTGTGCGTGTGGCGGATGTTGCGCGCGTTCGGGTCGAGGCAGATCGCCTCGTGATCCGCGAAATACTCGTCGAGCGCCTGTCCGAGTCGATCGACGGTCCAAGGGTTGCCGTCGATATCGACGCCCTCCTCGAGTTGCGCGAGCGCGTCCTCGAGGTCGTCGACGATCAGCGCCCGCAGAAACGAGAAGATGCGATTGCGAGTCGCTGCAAGAAACGCCTTCTCGTCGCGAGTAAAGTCCGCCTCGGCCGCGTCGGCGCCCGGCGGGCGGAGCTCGTCGTCCTCCTCCGGCTCGTAGCCCGCGTCGCGCATCTTCTCCCACTCGTCGATGAGGCTCGAGTCGACCTGTCGGATCATCGATTCGAGGTAAACCTCGACTTCCCAGAGCTCGTCGGACTTCGCGCTGTCCGGAATCGTCCTACGTAAGACTTTGTGAACCGACGACAGGTGCCGCAGGAGAAGCCCTTCGGAGCGTTGGAGCTCATATCCGCGAACGTAGTCCGAAAACGAGCTGTACTGCTCGAACATGTCTCTCGCGATCGACTTCGGGAGGACGTCCTCCCTCGCGAGCCACGGATGGCGCCGCGTGAATTCGTGAAACGTCGATTCGATGAACTCGCGGTTCGGCTTCGGGTAGTCGAGCTTCTCGAGCTCCAGCATGCGCTCTTCGTACTCGAGGCCCTCCATCTTCATCCGCGCGACCGCTTCGCCTTTGATGCGATCGAGCTGCTTGTAGAGGATCACTCCCGGATCCTCGAGCACGGACTCGATGAGCGTGAGCACGTCGAGCGGATACTCAGGAGACTCCATGTCGAGCTTCGGAAGCGTCTCGATGAGGTAGAGCGAGAGCGACTGGTCCATCGAGAAGTCTTCCTGGAGCTCGACGTTCACCTGCAGATAGGTGCCATCGTTCTCCGGCGGGATGAGCTTGATGACTTCTTGATCGAGTAGCGAACGAAAGATACGCCAAGCACGCCGCCCGTGCGTTCGCTTCCTCTGATCCGATTCGTGGCTTCGATGGATCAGCTCGCGCATCGCCTCGCAGCTGTTTCCCCGACGGCTGAGAACATTGAGAATCATGCCGTGGGACACCTGAAATCGTGACTGCAGCTGTTCGGGTGACGACTTGATGAGCTTGTCGAGCGTCTTCTCGTCCCAGTGGACGAAATTCTTGGTCGGCGGCTTTCGTTTGACGAACTTCTTCTTTCCGTCACGCGCGGCCTTCGAGGCGAGCTTGAGGTTTTCGATGACGTGCTCGGGCGCTTGCGCGACGACCCAACCGACGTCGTCGAAGCCCTTGCGCCCCGCGCGCCCGGAAATCTGGTGAAAATCCCTCGCGCTCAGGATGCGAGTCTTCTGACCGTCGAACTTGCAGAGCTTCGTGAACAGGACCGTCCGAATCGGCACGTTGATGCCGACGCCGAGCGTGTCCGTGCCGCAGATGACCTTGAGCAGGTTCTTCTGCGCGAGTCGCTCGATCAGCACGCGATACTTCGGAAGAAGGCCGGCGTGATGCAGCCCGATTCCGTGGCGAGCCCACCGCTTGAGCTGCGGGCCGTACGGACTGGTGAAACGAAAGTCCTCGATCTCTTTCTGAATCGCCTTCTTCTCGTCGCGACTCGAGACATCGATGCTCATGAAGTCCTGCGCGCTCTCGGCAGCTTCGCGCTGCGTGAAGTGGACGACGTAGAGCGGGCCCTTGCCTTCCTCGGTAAGCTTCTGAAGCGTTTGCGCGAGTGGCGTCTCGGCGTACGAAAACTCGAGCGGCACCGGACGCTCGATCGAACGCACCGTGACGCTCCGTCGACCGTTGAGCGACGTCAGCTCGTCCTCGAAGAACTTCGTCTCGCCGAGCGTCGCCGACATCAGCAGGAAGCGTGTGCGCCGTAACGTCAAGAGCGGCACCTGCCACGCGACCCCTCGTTCGTGGTCGGCGTAGTAGTGAAACTCGTCGGCGACGACGTCTTGGATGTCCGAGTTCTCGCCATCGCGCAGAGCCAAGTTCGCGAGAATCTCGGCCGTGCAGCAGAGGATCGGAGCGTCACGGTTGACCGTCGCGTCTCCCGTGCTCAGCCCGACGTTCTCGGGTCCGAAGTCGCGGCAGAGCGCCATCCACTTCTCGTTGACGAGCGCCTTGATCGGGCACGTGTACACCGATCGCTGCCCCTGCGCCAGCGACTTGAAGTGGAGCGCGGAGGCCACGAGCGACTTCCCTGAGCCAGTCGGCGTGTTGAGGATGACGTTGCTCTCCTCGAAGACCTCGAGGATCGCCGCCTCTTGCGCGGGGTAGAGCTCGAGCCCACGACTCTCGACGTATTCGAGAAATCGGTTCAGAAGTTCGTCGGAGTCGGCCTCCTCGATCGGCGGGAGGAGATCCCGTAGGTTCAGCGGCATGGGACGAGTACGTGGCTTTGTCGAGCGAGCAAGCGGTCGGGAGAGAATAGCAGGAATTCCGGGCTCGTGCTCGTTGCGTCTCGAAAGGGCAGAACCGTTAGCGCTTCATCGCTCGCGGCGTGGCCGCTGCGTTCGTGCTCGGCGCAACCGCAACCGCGCCCGTGACGACCGTCGACACGCCGGGCGAGAATCCGATGGCGGTACAGAGGCCTGCGACCCATTGCGAACGTCCCCCTCGTACGTCGCGATCGAGCGCAGCTCGCAACTGCGCCAACGCGCGGCGATGCCGAGTGCGAATCGTCTCGAGAGGCTCTCCAGATCGCTTGGCAATCTCGCGCGGCGACGCATCCTCGAAATACCGCTCGAGAATGACGCTCCGGTATGGCTCGGCGAGCGTGGGCACGTGCGCGACGAGTCGTTCGACCATTTCGGCGTGCGCGATACGAACCGCGCCGTCGTCCTCGGCGCTCTCCGCTCTCTCTCGCGCGACCGTCGTCTCCCGTTTCCTGCGTCGACGCTCTCCCCGCGCGTGCTCTCGGTATCGATGCGAAGCACCCCTCGGCACCAAGCCGCCAAGCTCGACGTGATCGATCGCGGCCCACGTTCGAGCGCAACGGCACAGGTGTCCTGGACCAGGTCGTCCGCCAGGTTCTCGTCTCCGACGCAGAGAATCCGAGCGAGTGAACGCAGGCGTGAGCACTCGCCTGCGAGCACTTCTGAAAATCGCGCGCGGTCGTCCATGACATCTCGTTTTTCCACGGTAGGTGGCTCCGGGATCGCGTGTCCACGCTTTCCGGGGCAGCCGAAACCCGAGATGGTTCACGCGATCACAAAAACTCGCGAAATCTCACTGGCAGTACACGGAAGCTCCCTTCCACACCCGTCGGCTGCTCAGTCTGAGGATACGGGGGATGGGATCCCCCATCGACGGCCGAAAACCGAATCTACCGCGAACCCTTCTGTGCGTCACGGAGAGCTCGATCGAGCTGCGAGCGCTCGAGACGACCCCACCCGAGCTCGATCTCCTCGCCGCCCCAAGCGAGCGAAACGACCGGAATACGATACTGGTGGAGCGCGAAATCCCGCGGATCGTCACGGATGTCGATCTTTCGGATTGCCAGGCCGTGACGCTTCGCGAGCGGCTCGAGCTCCTCCAGGCCCTCGTCGCAGAGCGGACAATCAGGCTTCGTGTAGAAGCGCAGGAAGAGCTCTTTCTCAGCCTCTGAGACTGACATTTGCCTGAATCTGATCGGGGTCCAAAACGTCGAGACGTGGGTGGTTGCGTTCGCTCCGAGGAGAGCGGAGAATGTTCCGTCCACGTCGAGATATCAGGAGAGAGCCAAATGGACAACCCCCGCAATTCCGTTTCACGCCGCAAGTTCATCCAAAACGGCACTGTAGCCGCGGGCGTTCCGCTCGTCGCTGCCGGGCTCGCGCCCGCCTCGCTCGCCAACGTCAAAGATGCGAACGAGTTCCTCAACCTCGGTTGGATCGGCGTCGGTGGCCGCGGGAGCTCGCTCCTCAATCGCGCGCTCCGTAGCGTCTCGACCTCGACGCTGAAGGTCACGGGAATCTGCGACATTCACGAAGGTCGCATGAACAACGCGATCAAGGCGTGCGGCGCGATGAAGCCGGCGGGCTTCGCCGACTATCGCAAGCTTCTCGAGCAGAAGAACGTCGACGCCGTCTTCGTCGCCACGCCGATTCACCTGCACCCCGAGCACGGCTGCGCGGTGATGAAGGCCGACAAGCACTGCTACTGCGAAAAGCCGATGGGCGCGTCGCCCGAGGGCGTCAAGATGCTCTACGACTGCGTCAAGGCGTCGAAGAAGAAGTTCCAGATCGGGTTCCAGTGGCGCTACCACAACGGCTTCCTCAGCTTCGTCGACAAGGTCCAGTCGGGCGAACTCGGCAAGCTCAGCTTCGTCCAGGGCTACCGCCACGTCGGCGGCTATCCGGAGAGCGGTTGGTACATGGACCGCAACAAGAGCGGTGACCTCATCGTCGAGCAGGCCGTTCACGAGATGAACGTGTTCTGCTGGGCCCTGAAGGGTCACCCACTGCGCGCAGCGGGCTTCGGTGGCATCAACGCGCTCGAGGGTCGTCCTGCGGGTCGTACGATGATGGACGCGTACGGCGTCACCTACGAGTTCCCCGAGAATCTGCGTCTCCAGTATTCGCACATCATTTACGTCGCCGCCGGCTTCGGTGGACTCAACATGATGGTCCTCGGCGGACGCCACAAGGCGCTCTCGCTCGAAGGTACCACGCAGCTCTACCAATCGAAGGGCGGCAAGAAGGTCAAGAGCGACACGCCTCCGCTCAAGGACGCGACCGAAGCGGCGATCCAGCACTTCGCCAAATCGATTCGCGAAGACAAGGAGCCGCTCGCCAACGTGGACGCCGGCCGTCACGCCACCTGCATGGCGTTGCTCGGTCGCACCGCGATTCATGAGAAGCGGGCGGTCGAGTGGAAGGAAGTGGCGCTGTGATCTGAGGGGGCTTTCGGGAAGCCCCCTCTCGATCTTCGCTTCGCTGCGATCGATTCACCCCAACCAGCAGGAGTTTTCCGCGTCCACGTTGAAGCCCTTCCGCGTCCGCGTTGAA
>CAYZGY010000092.1:11977-15215 GCA_964478085.1 uncultured Planctomycetia bacterium | reverse complement strand
GCCGACGACCGCGATGTCCATCTCGTTTCGCGGAATGAATCGCTGGTAGCGCGAACCCGAACGCTCGGCACTCGGCCCGAACTCGAGCGAGGTCAAAAACTCGCCACGCTCGAGCACGTTCTTCCCCGGTCCCGTGCAGAACTCGACGGCCGCGTGGCTGCGCGGGCCGTTCGGGCCCGCGATGTGGCAAGTCGCGTTCTCGAGGATGAGCGCCGGGATCGAGTCGGCCGCGGGCGAGGAGTTGCAGAGGTTCCCTCCGACGCTCGCACGCCCCTGAATCTGCCAGCCGCCGATGATCTTCGTGGCGTCGGTGAGCGACGGGTAGTCCGCGATGATGCTCTCGTCGCCGTAAATGCGGTGACAAGGGACCGAGGCGCCGAGCTTGAGACCGCCGCGGTCGGTCCGTGCGATCGCCCCGAGCTCGGGGATCTTCTTCACGTCGACGATGACGCTCGCCGACCGCTGTCCTTCGCGCAGCTGAACGAGGATGTCCGTCCCGCCCGCGAGGATCTTCGCCTCGTCACCGTGCTCGTCGACGAGCGCGCCGGCCTCCTCGACGGTCGACGGCTTGGCGTACTCGAAATCGTTCAAGGTCGTCCGTTCCTTCCGGGTGTCCTGCGAATATCTTCCTGAGGCTCTCGCCGAGAGCAGCCGAGCATCTTAGCCGAAAGTCGGGGCGGGAGGGAAGGGCGAACGCGACTGGAACGACGCCGGTGAATCAGCGAAGATGTCGCGCGAACGATGGAGATCGAGATTCCATGAATTCCGTTTTATCGAGAATCCTGCTCGCGGCGTGCGTCGTGCTGGTCACGACCGTCGACGTCGACGCGAACGACGCCGCCCGAAAGCCGACACTTCGTGCCGGAGCCGCGACGAGCAACATCACCCCGCGTCTCGGAGTCTCGATCAACGGGGGCTTCGCCGATCGCCGCGCCCAGCACATCCACGACGAGCTCCTCGCGCGCTGCTTGGTGATCGAAAGCGGCAAGACGCGCCTCGTGATCGTATCCTGCGACAGCTGCATGATCTCGCGGGAGACCTTCGACCTCGCGAAAACGTACGTGAAGGAGGCCACCGGCATCCCGACGAATCGTGTCTTGATGGCGGCGACGCACACGCACTCGGCCGCGACGGCGTGCGGCGTGTTTCAGAGCGATCCGGACGAGGAGTATCTCGCGTTTCTCGCGAGGAGGATCGCGGACGGCGTCCGACGTGCGCACGCCAATCTCGAGCCGGCGCGCGTCGGGTGGGGGACGGGATCGGTGCCCGGGGAAGTCTTCAATCGTCGCTGGTACCTCAAGCCGGGCAAGATGCCGGCCGGTCCGTTTCCGGGAAAGACCGACCGCGTCAAGATGAACCCGCGCCGAGCGAGTCCCGATCTCGTCGAGCCGGCCGGACCGACCGACCCGACGGTATCGATCGTCTCGTTCGTCGACGCGACAGGCGCTCCGATCGCGCTGTTGGCGAACTACTCGCTCCACTACGTCGGAGGCACGGGTGCGGGCCACATCTCCGCGGATTATTTCGGCGAGTTCGCGAAGCGCATCGAGGCGGACCTCGGGGACGCGAAGCGCGGAGCGCCATTCGTCGCGATGCTCACGAACGGCACGTCGGGCGACATCAACAACATCGACTTCCGCAAGAAGTCCGTCGCTCGAAAGCCGTACGAGCAGATCCGACATGTCTCGGGGCGCGTCGCCGGCGAAACGCTGCGGGTATTTCGCGGCATCGATCATCGCGACTCGATTCCGATATCGATGCGCGAGACGACGATTCGCCTCGGCGTTCGCCGGCCGTCCGTCGAAGACCTCAACGACGCACGCGCCGTGCTCGCCAAGGCCGAGTCGGAAGGTCGCGGCGGTCGCGACGGCAAGCCGCTGCGCGGCTATCGCGAGGTCTACGCTCGCGAGACCGTGCTTCTCGCCGACTACCCGCCGCACGTCGACCTCAAGCTCCAAGCGATTCGGCTCGGCGAGGTCGCGATTTGTGCGATCCCTTGCGAAGTCTTCGTCGAGATCGGCCTCAAGCTCCGCAATCGCAGCCCGCTCTCGACCACTTTCACGATCGAGCTCGCCAACGGCTACAACGGCTACCTTCCGACCCGTCGCCAGCACGCCCTTGGCGGCTACGAGACCTGGCGCGCACGTTCGAGCTACCTCGAGGTCGACGCGTCCCGAAAGATCATCGACAAGCTGTCTCCGATGCTCCGAGAGATCGCGAACACGGACGAACGATAGCCTTGCCGCGGATTTTTTCGTATCCGCCGCGCGGTGTCCCGGGATAGATTGAAGGTGGGACATGCCTCGTCCTTTGAAGGAGACACGCCATCGTGTTGACCTTGAATTTTGGCGCGGGTGAGCGGGATTGCTCGGGAATCGCGCGACGGGACTTCCTGCGTGTCGGTGCGATGGGCCTGGGAGCCTTGACGCTTCCGGAATGGCTCCGACTCCGCGCGGGCTCGAGTAGAACCGGCGAGAGCTTCATCCACGATCGCGCCGTCGTGTTCCTCTACCTCTCGGGTGGCGCGAGCCACATCGAGACCTTCAACCCCAACATGGACGCTCCTGCTCCGTACAAGAGCCTCACGGGAGAGGTGAAGACGAGCGTGCCCGGCTTGACGTTTGGCGGAACGTTTCCGCGGCTCGCGAAGCACGCGCATCGTCTCGCGATCATCAAGTCGTTTCGTCACCCGGTCGGCGGGCACGAGCAGGCGCACGTGCACGTCCTCTCGGGAGGAACGGATCCGCGCGGCGACAACAAGGCCGGCTACAGTATCGGATCTGTCGCGACGAAGATTCGCGGCGCGAATCACCCGCAGACGGGATTGCCCACGTACTCTCTGCTGACGCACGCGGAGATCGACGGGCAGTACCGCAAAGAGCTCGGACGTGTGCGCAAGGGATCGTGGCCCGGTCCTTTCGGCGCTAACTACGGCCCCTTCGAGCATCAGGGGGAGGAGACGAGCGAAGAGAGCAAACGGGGAAAGAAGAAACGACTCACGAAGAAGAAGTCGAGCAAGAAGGGCGACGGTTCGCTCACCGCCGACCTCGTCCTCAACATCGAGCCCGAACGTCTCGAGCGACGCCGAGGCCTGCTCGATTCCCTCGATCGGCTGCGTGCCCGTGTCGAGACACGACCCGGCGAGCGGCGTAGCGCTCTCGGTACCGTCGACGGCTACCGCGAGCAGGCCTTCGACCTCATGCTCCAGACGGCGATCGTGGAGCCGGAGCGCTACTGC
>CAYZGY010000092.1:623-11967 GCA_964478085.1 uncultured Planctomycetia bacterium | reverse complement strand
GCTCGGCAAAGGAGCGAAGGCTTTCGACCTTTCGGAGGAGTCACCCGAGCTCCTCGCGCGCTACGACACGAGCCACGTGATGATCGGCCACCGCGCGTTTCGCAAGTCGACGCTCGGCCATCAGATGCTCACGGCCCGACGACTCGTCGAGGCGGGCTGCGGCTTTGTCACCGTCCACAGCGCCGGCTGGGACATGCACGCCGACGGCAACAATCCGCCGATGGTCAAGGGCATGAACATGCTCGGTCGAACACTCGACCAAGCGCTTTCGGTGTTCCTCGAAGACGTCGCCGACCGCGGACTCACGGACAAGATCCTCCTCGTCGTCACGGGCGACTTCGGCCGCACCCCGAAGATCAACAACCGAGGTGGACGCGACCACTGGGCGAACCTCGGCCCGTTGATGTTCTCGGGTGGCGGCCTGCCGGGCGGCGCCGTCGTCGGCAGGAGTGATCGACGCAACGCCGAACCGAACTCGGAACCGGTGACACCCGGCGATATGATGGGGACGATTCTCCATTCGCTCTTCGACGTCGGAGAGATGCGCGTCGCGCGCGGTGTGCCGCGAGACCTCTTGGCGATCGTCGAGAACACCTCTCCCATCCCGGGTCTCTGAATCGATGACGGGAAGCCGATTCGTCGGCGGCGTTGGGGCGCTCGGCCTCTTCCCGTGCTCGTGGCAGTCGGCTGAGGTCGAGTTCGTCGCGATCGTCGAGGAGCGCACTCCGTTTGTTCGCTGTGATGCGAATCTCGATCTCGCCGTCGACATTTCGGACGTCATCCGCATCCTCAACAGCCTGTTCACGGGGATCGTGTTTCCTCGCTGCCTCGCGGGAGAGGACTGCAACGGCGACGGGGGCGTCACGCTTCCGACGCCCGGTCGACGCGATCGATCTCGGACTGGCGCACCTTGCCGCGCATGAAGAGGCTGCGAACCATGATGCGCTCCATCGCGCGCCGCAGCGGACGCGCCACATCGATGCCGTCGATGACCTCGATCGCACGGATCGCCGCTTCGACGGTGCAGTAGCTGTCGCCTCCGGGAGAACGGCGGAGCTTCCACGTCGGAGGGGGACCCGGCGGCAGGACGACCGACTCGATCTCCGCCACGCCCGGGACGCGTCGGGCCATCGACTTCGTCTGCGACCAGGTCGCGTCGAGCAAAACGAGCGTCAGGCGTCGGCCCTCGCTCGGCCGATCGTCGTCCGGGTCGAGCGCCCGTGCGCCGACGCTCGGATAGAGCATGAGGTAGTCGTTCGACTCGCGCTCGAGCTCAGCCTTCGGGAAAGGCACCTCGGGCCAACCCCACGGCAAGACCTCGCTCCCCGAGACCATGCCGACCGTCAGTCGTCCGGTGTTGCTCTGCCGTTCGCTCTCCGAGTAGTGCTGCACCACGAGAAAGTCGAGACTCGCGTCGATGCGTGGCAACTCGGAGCAGAGACAGAGGTGGGGCCAGAGACCGCAGGTCGGGCAGGACGGCAGGCGGTCGGGAGACGGCGGCTTGCGGGGCACACGGCGACGCATGCGGTCCTTGTAGCGAGCCCGCCGAGCCAACACAACAGGGTGTTTTCGGCGCAAACGGCCGCAAAAAAATCAGAAGATTTCTCGATCGAAACCGTAACTGGAGTCGAATCATGCACAATATCCAGTGCCGCAAACGCCCAGAGACCACTCCCAGAGCCCTTTCAATTTCCACAAACCCCGTGCTGGAAAAACTTTACAGGGCCTTTGGAGATCCGATAAACTGCCCAGGAGTTCAGCAAGAACCGGTGTATCCGGCAGAGACGTCGCGTATAGTGACTGCTTGATCGCTGGACCTGCTACGGAGTGGACGGAAGAGTTCCGACGATTTGGAGGCCGGGCCCGAATGAGGGATGGCCCGGAAGATCAGCATGCTGTCGATCATGGGCGAATCGAGAGGGGCGCCGTTTTGTGACGGCGCGTCACGACGTTCCTTCTTGCGGATCGGCGCCCTCGCGATGGGCGGGCTTTCGCTCCCCGAAATCCTGAGGGCGGAGACGGCAAGTCAGAACGCGTCGACGACGAGCGGATCACCGCGTCAGAAGGCGGTGATCATGATCTTCCTCCCCGGAGGACCGCCTCACCAGGACATGTTCGATCTCAAGATGGACGCCCCGCGCGAGATTCGCGGGGAGTTCCGTCCGAACCCGACGAACGTCCCCGGGATCGAGATCGGCGAGCTGTTACCGCGCATCGCGGGCATGGCCGACAAGTTCACGTTCATTCGCTCGATGGTCGGTGCGACGGGATCGCACTACGCGTTCCAGTGCATGACGGGTCGCGATCATCGCAACCAGCCCGTCGGAGGTTGGCCGAGCATCGGCTCGCATCTCTCGAAGGTCGAAGGACCCACGCGTCCGTCGGTCCCGCCCTTCGTCGGCTTCGCGCCGAGCATGGGGCACAAGCCTTGGTCCGATCCGGGCAGCCCGGGCTTCCTCGGCATTTCGCACGCGCCGTTCCGGCCGGCCGGCCACGGCAAGGAGGACATGACGCTCAACGGTGTCAGCCTCGAGCGTCTCGGCGATCGCAAGAGCCTCCTCGCGAGCTTCGATCGCTTCCGCAAGGAGACCGACGCGAGTGGCACGATGGCGGGCCTCGACGCCTTCCATCGACAGGCGCTCGGAATCTTGACCTCGAGCCGTCTCGCCGAGGCCCTCGACTACCGTCGAGAGTCGCCGCGCGTCGTCGAACGGTACGGAAAGGGCATCCCGGGCAACGTCGCCGACGGAGGCCCTCGCATCCTCGAGCAGTTCCTGATGGCGCGGCGCCTCGTCGAGGCCGGCGTCCGCTGCGTGACCATCGCGTTCAGTCGTTGGGACTGGCACGGGGGAAATTTCAAACGCGCCCGGCAAGACATGCCGATGCTCGACCAAGGTGTCAGCGCGCTCGTCGAGGACCTCCACGAGCGCGGCCTCGACCGGGACGTCTCGGTCGTCGTCTGGGGCGAGTTCGGCCGCACTCCGAAGATCAACAAGAACGCGGGACGCGACCACTGGCCGCGCGTCTCGACCGCTTTGCTCGCCTGTGGCGGGCTCCGGCACGGCCAGGTCATCGGCTCGACGAATCGCCTCGGCGAGTACGCCAAGGACCGTCCCGTCAAGTTCGGTGAGGTCCACGCGACGCTCTACCACGCTCTCGGTATCGACGTGAACACCGCGACCGTCCCGGATCTCAACGGGCGGCCGCACTACCTCGTCGACCGGGGCATCGAGCCGATGCGCGAGCTCGTCTGAGCTCGATCCAGAGAGAGAACGTAGCAAAAGCATCATGAGTCGAAGTCTTACGAGAAGAGCCAAAATGAGAATGCGCACGATCCTCGGCGTCGCCCTCTCGGGCCTCGCAGTATCATCGAGCCACGTTTTCGCGGAGCCCGCCGCCGTGAAGGAAGTCCCCGGTGTCACGCCCGGTCCGGTGGGAGGACTCGGTGACCCCGGCAAGCTCGAAGCCCTCTCGATCGGTCCCGAGAGCACGAAGCTCCTGCGCGGGGCCGACGCGCGTGCCCAGCTCGTCGTCACGGGCGACTACTCGACCGGACAGCAGCGAGATCTCTCGGCCAACGCGACGTACGAGCTCGAGCCGAAGGGCGTCATCGCGATCGACGAGACCGGATTCCTCAAGCCGCTCAAGAACGGCAAGGTCAAGGTCACCGTGCTGGCGAAGGACGGTGGGAGCGACACGATCTCGAAGACGATCGATCTCGAGGTCGCGCAGTACATCGACCAGCCGATCGTCAACTTCCCGAACCAGGTGGTGCCGATCTTCACGAAGCACGGCTGCAACGGTGGCGGCTGCCACGGAAAGTCGGGCGGTCAAAACGGCTTCCGCCTGAGCCTCCTCGGCTTCTACGGCAACGAGGATCACGAATATCTCGTCAAGGAAGGTCGCGGCCGCCGAGTCTTCCCTGCGGCGCCCGATCACAGCTTGCTGCTTCTCAAGGCGATCAACGCCGTCCCACACGGTGGTGGCAAGCGATTCGATCGCGACAGCTACGAGTACCGCATCCTCCATCGCTGGATGCGGCAGGGCATGCCCTTCGGCAACGAGAAAGACCTCAAGGTCGAGCGCATCGAGGTCTTCCCGACGACGCGCACGATGAATCACCACGCCCGCCAACAGATCACCGTCACGGCGCACTACAACGACGGTAGCTCGGAGGACGTCACACGAATGGCGACCTACGAGGCCAACGACACGGAGATGGCCGAGGTCTCCCTGAACGGTGTCGTCAAGACGCTCGATCTCACGGGCGATGTCGCGGTCATGGTCCGCTACCAGGGCCAGGTCGGCGTCTTCCGCGCGAGCATCCCGCTCGGTATCGAGATCACGAATCTGCCTCCGGCTCGCAACTTCATCGACGAGAAGGTCTTCGCGAAGCTCAAGGTCCTCGGCGTTCCGCCGTCGGAGATCTGTGACGACCCGACGTTCCTTCGTCGTGTGACGATCGACATCGCCGGACGCACGCCATCCGCTGAGGAGGCACGTGCTTTTCTCGCCGACAAGCGACCGAACAAGCGCGACCTCCTCGTCGATGCGCTCCTGGCGCACACCGACTACGCGGACAACTTCGCGAACAAGTGGTCCGCGCTCCTGCGCAACAAGAAGAGCAAGGACTCGTACGCGCGCGGCACGTACGCGTTCCACGAGTGGCTACGCACGTCGTTTCACGAGAACCGTCCCTACGACGGCATCGTGCGCGACATCCTCGCGGCCTCGGGTGGCATCGAGCACAACCCGGGCGTCGTCTGGTACCGCTCGGTCAACAAGGTCGAGCAGCAAGTCGAGGACTCGGCTCAGCTCTTCCTCGGTCTCCGCATCCAGTGCGCGCGCTGCCACCACCATCCTTTCGAGGTGTGGAGTCAGCGCGACTACTACGGATACTCGGCGTTCTTCAGCCGCGTCGGCCGCAAGAAGAACCCCGACGGACGTGCGGACGAAGACCGCATCTTCCACAACCGCGGTCAGGCCTCGGCCAAGAACCCGCGCACGAGCGAGCAGCTCAAGCCGACGGGGCTCGGCAGCAAGCCCTTCGAGCTCGACAAGGACGACGACCCGCGCCACGCGCTCGTCGACTGGATGGCCGACCCGAAGAACCCCTTCTTCGCGAAGGCGCTCGTCAACCGCTATTGGAAGCACTTTTTCGGCCGTGGACTCGTCGATCCTGAAGACGACATGCGCCTGACGAACCCGGCCTCGAACCCTCAGCTGCTCGACGCGCTCGCGAATCACTTCGTCGAGAAGAAGTTTGACCTCAGAGACCTCGTTCGCGAGATCTGTCGCTCGACGACGTACCAGCTCAGCGCGATTCCGAACAAGCACAACGCGCGTGACAAGCAGAACTTCTCGCGCTTCTACCCTCGACGTCTCAACGCCGAGATCCTCTACGACGCCCTCAATCAGGTGACGAAGGCGAAGGGCGGATTCAGTGGAGTTCCCGCGTCGACGCGCGCCGTGCAGCTCCCCGATCCGGGGCAGCGCAACTACTTCCTGACCGTCTTCGGTCGCCCGATGGCCGACAGCGCCTGCGAGTGCGAGCGCTCGAACGACGCGAACCTCGCCCAGAGCCTGCACCTTCTCAACTCGAAGGACGTGCTCGGCAAGATTTCTTCCGACAGCGGCCGCGCCGCGACGCTCGCGAAGGACGGAAAACGCGCGCACAAGGACCGTATCACGGATCTGTACTACTGGGTGTTCTCCCGACCTCCGGTCGAGGAAGAGCTCCAGCTCGCGATCGGTCACATCGAGAGGACGGCCGCCAAGGCCGGACAGAAGCCCGCGGTAGACCCGAAGTCGAAAGACGATAAGGACAAGAAAGAAGAGAAGCCGAAGACGAAGGACCAACTGATCAAGGAGGCCTACGAGGACATCGTTTGGGCCCTCTTGAACACGAAGGAATTCCTCTTCAATCACTGATCGTAGTCGCGGGGTGAGCAGCACGTGTAGCTGTTCGCCCCGCGTTCACGAGAACAATTCGCAACCCGACATCGCAGACCTCACGGACGGGAAGGACTTCGATGCAGCTTTCTACATCCCCGAGATCTCTCTGCGCGCTTGCCGCGTGCGTGACGATTCTACTGGCCCTGAGCACGACCTCGACGCAGGCTCAGCTTCCGATGATGCGCCTGACGAAGGCCTCCCCGGCGGGAGCGACTCGCGGCGCGACGATCGACCTGACGGTCGGAGGCAGTGACCTCGACGAGGTCACCGGCATCCTCTTTTCACACCCGGGAATTCGCGGTGAGGCAAAGTTCGCACCGCTCCCTCCGCACGCCGACGTGCTCAAGGAGACGCCGCAGCGTATCGCGAATCAGTTCCGCGTGACCGTCGCGAAGGATGTCCCGGTCGGTGTCTACGAGGTACGCGCGATCGGACTCTTCGGGGTTTCGAACCCGCGCGCGTTTCACGTCAGCGCGCTGACCGAAGCGTCGGAGAAGGAGCCGAACGAGCTCTTCTCGAACGCGACACCCGTCCCTCTGGGCGTCGTTCTCAATGCAGCGATCGGTGGAGCTTCCGACGTCGACCACTATCGTTTCGACGTGAAAAAGGGTCAACGGGTCGTTGTCGACTGCTACGCGTTCCGTCTCGACTCGCAACTCTCGCCCGTGATCGCCGTTCTCGACGACCGCGGGATCGAGGTCGCCCGCAGCCGTGTCGATCGACGCCGCGACGCCGTGGTGGACTTCACGGCCCCGGCGGACGGGAGCTACTTCGCGCAAGTTCGTGACAAGATCTACAAGGGTGGCGGCGAATACTTCTACCGCCTCCAGATCCACGCCGCTCCACATGTCGACTCGATCTTCCCGCCCGTCGTCAAGCGGGGGGACGAAAGCGAAGTGACGATCCTCGGTCGAAACCTTCCGGGTGGCAAGCCGAATGACGCGCTGAACGTCAACGGTCGCCCACTCGAGGAGATCAAGAAGAAGATCAATGCACCGAAGGAGCTACCGACGCTCGCGTCGGGTGTCGTCGTCGAGTCGAGAGACTTCGGTCTGCCGACATTCGCCTACCATCTCGGCACGGAGAATGAAGCGAGCTGCGCCCAGCTCGTGGGCGTGACGGATCACGACGTCGTCCTCGAGACCGCTGATAACGACAAGACCACGAGCGCGACGAAGGTGACCGTCCCCTGCGAGGTCGCCGGACGATTCTGGCCTCGTCGCGACACGGACTGGATCTCCTTCGAGGCGAAGAAGGATCAGGTCGTTCAGATCGAGGTCATCTCGCAGCGCCTCGGCTTGCGGACCGACCCCGTCTTGACCGCCTACCAAGTCCTGAAGGACAAGGACGGCAAGGAGTCGCTCAAAGAGCTCGTCCATCAGGACGACGGGATCGGGAACATCGGCGGAGGCGATTTCAACACGGGCTCGAGCGATCCGCTCTGGCAGCTCAAGGCTCCGGCCGATGGCGAGTACCGCCTGCGCTTGCGCGATCTTTACTCCGGCTCGCACGCCGACCCGCGCAACGTCTGGCGACTTTCGCTGAGGCCGCCGGCTCCCGATTTCCGCATCGTCGCGACGGCGAGCTATCCGGCCGCGGACCAGAAGAAGAGCCCGGGCGGCAGCTACACCCCGTTCGTCCGTCGTGGTGGCACCGAGAGGATCAAGCTCTTCGTCCAGCGCACCGATGGCTTCTCGGCGCCGATCGCGATCAGCGTCGAGGGTCTGTCGAAGGGTGTCACGGTGAAACCCCTGACGATCACGGGCAACGCGGGGACGCTCGAATTCTCCGCGGCCAAGGACGCCGAAGGCATGGCCGCGCCGATCCGCATCGTCGGAAAGGCCAAGGTGGGCGAGACCGAGCTCTCGCGCGTCGCGGTCGGCGGCTCGCGAGTCTGGGCCGCCAATCGCTCACGAGCCTCACAGCAGGTCGTCCTCGGCGTCAGCGCTCACGAGACGATGCCGCTCTTCATCGAGCCGAAGAATGTCATCGAGACCGCTCGCGGCGCCAAGCCAGAGCTCGTCCTCGTGCTGAACCGTTCGCCGAGCGCGCCCGGCAAGCTGACGGTCGAAGGCCAAGGCGTCCCCGGTAACGTCGAGCTCAAGAAGTTCACGATCAACGACAAGGTGCCCGAAGGGAAGACGACCCTCAACGTCAAGAACAACGCTCCCGTCGGAGAGCATCGCTTCACCGTGCGTGCCGACACGGAGCTCCAGTACCGTCGCAATCTGCGCCTCCTCGAGGAGACGAAGAAGCGCCAAGACGAGATCGACGCGATCGCGAAGGACTTCGCCGCCAAGGAAGCCGAGGCGAAGAAGCTCGTCGAGGCCGAGAAGAAGAAGTCCGAAGAGGCCCAGAAGAAGGTCGCCGCGGCCGAGAAGGCTCTCGCCGACGCGACGAAGGCCGCGGTCGCTCAGGCCGCTCTCGACACAGCCAAGAAGGCCGTCGACGAGGCCAAGGCGGGTCTCGCGAGCGCAACCGAAGCGCAGGCGAAGGCGCAAGAGACGCTCGCAGGGCTCACGCCGCTGATTCAGGCTTCGAAGGCTTCGTTCGAACGAGCGAAGAAGGCGCACGCCGACGCAGGCAAGCTCAACACTCCGCAGAAGCGAAAGATCCGCACGGTCTCGTCGCCGATCACCATCAAGATCCTGCCGGCTCCTTTCCGCTTCCAAGGGGACGCGTTAGCGAAGGGCGCGGCCGTCGCGCGCGAAGGTGCGGTCGACGTGCCCGTGAAGCTCGAGCGTCTCTTCGGCTTCGCCGAGGAGGTCCAGGTAACCGCCAAGCTGCCGGGCAACACGACGGCCGCCGCTCTCAAGATCGCCAAGGACAAGTCCGAAGGCGCCCTTCGCATCAGCGCCAACAAGGACGCACCGATCGGCACGCACGAAGTGACGCTTCGCGCGCAAGGGAAGTTCGGCGGCATCGACCAGGCGCTGGAGGTGAAATTCCAGCTCAAGGTCGAGGAGAAGAAGCCCGAGCCGCCTGCGCCAGCGAAACCGGCTCCGGAAAAGAAGCCGGAAGCCGAGAAGAAGCCCGAACCCAAGAAAGAGCCCGAACCCAAGAAAGAGTAAGCACCGAGGAACGACGGGTATGAACTTCCGAATCCACATCCCGAGTCTCGTCGCCATCGCGATTCTCACGACGAGCACGATCTCGACGAGCGCAGGCGCGACAGAGATCGCCAAGATCGATCGTAAGGAGCCGGTGAGCTTCACCCGCGAAATCCTGCCGATCCTGCAGGCGAACTGCGTCGCCTGTCACTCTTCGACCAAGGCGCGCGGAGATCTCATCCTCGAGACGCCCGAAGCGATGCTCGAAGGCGGTGACGAAGGACCTTCGATCGTTCCCGGCAAGCCCGAAGAGAGCTTCCTCCTCAAGGTCGCCGCGGGTCTCGAGAAGCCCGTGATGCCGCCCAAGAAGAACAAGGTCGGCGCACGCGCCCTGAATCCGAAGGAGCTCGGACTCCTGAGCCTCTGGATCCAGCAGGGCGCAAAGATGGACGAGGGTGGAGGCGCGGCGAAGGTCGAGTTCCACGCACTGCCGAAAGGTCCGCACCCGATCTACTCGACGGCGATCTCCGCCGACGGCGATCACGCGGCCTGCGGACGTGCCAACGAGATCTTCGTCTACGATTTGCGTTCCAAGACAGATGTAGGATCCAAGGCCCTCGTGACGAAGCTCGTCGATCCGAGCTTGTCGAAAGACGGGCCGTACAAGGACCGCTCGGTGGCTCACCTCGATCACGTCCAGTCACTCGCCTTCCATCCCGACGGCGACCTGCTCGCCTCGGGCGGATTCCGAACGGTCAAGCTCTGGCGTCGACCGAGCGCCTCGGTGCGTCACACGCTCGAGGACGTCACGGGCGCTGTCACCGTGAACGCGGTGAGCGGTGACGGCGCGGTGCTCGCAGCCGCGGGGCCGACGGGCTGCGTATCCGTTTGGGGCGTCGCGGACGGCCAACGCCGCGCAACCTTCGCCGGACACCCGACGGGCGTCACGGCGCTCTCCCTGTCGGACGACGGCAAGGCTCTGGTCACGGCCGGAAACGACGGTTGGCTGCGACACTGGAACGTCGATGACGGCAAGCTCGTCGGCTCGATCGAGATCGGCAAGGCTCTCACCGTGGCGCGCATCTGCGCCGAGGGCAAGTCGATCGTCGCCGCGGCCGACGACAACGTCCTGCGGGTCTGGAACGTTCCGACGGGGGAGCAGCGCGGCGAGGCCGCCAAGCCGACGCGCGAGTTCGCCGGTCACGCGAAGAAGGTCACGCAGCTCGAGAGCATCTCCTCGGCCGACGCTCGCGTCGTCTCCGCGTCCGAAGACGGTCTGATCATCCTCTGGAATAGCGCCGACGCCAAGGAGGTCAAGAAGCTACAAGTCAGTGGCGCGGTTCGTTCGATCGACGTCCTCGCGGACGGCAAGCGCATCGCCGCCGTGGCCGCCGACCAATCGATCAAGCTCTGGAACGCGGAAGACGGCAAGGAGATCGCTCTCTCGCCGAGTGACGCGCGCGAAGGCCGCAAGCTCGCGCGCCTCGAGCGCCAGGGCAAGCTGCTCGACGCGATTCATGCCGACTGGAAGAAGAAGCTCGAAGCAGCGACCAAGGATCGCGACAAGAAGCAGGGAGCGATCAAGAAGGCCAACGAAGAGCTCGAGAAGGCCAAGAAGGACCTCGAAGCCAAGAAGAAGGCTCTCGCCGAAGCGGAGAAGGGTAAGGACAAGGGGAAGATCGACAAGGCGAAGAAGGATACGCAGGGCTCCGAGTCGAACTTCGCCAACCGCGAGCGCATCCTCAAGGAGGCCAACTCCGACGTCGAGCGCGCCAACACGAAGATCGGCGAGCTCGAAAAGACCATCGCGTCCGCCGCCGAAGAGGCCGCCGCGCCGAAGAAGGTAGCCGAGGAGCTCGAGAAGGCGGCCGAGGCCAAGAAGAAGGACGGAGCGAAGGGCGTCTGGGTCGCCTGCGCGTTCGTGCCGAACCCTCCCCGATTGATCGCCGTCAGCGCCGAGAGCAAGCTCTTCGTCTTCGGAACGGACGACGGCGCACAACAGGGAATCCTCGACGTCGACGTCCGCGAGGGCACGCAGCTCGCGAGTGGCGGGGGAGTCGTCGCCATCTCGGACGGCACGAAGATCACGCGCGTCGCGGACGTCGCCGCGGACTGGGTCCTCGAGCGGACGATCGGCGGCATCGACACGCCGGCGCCCTTCGTCGACCGCATCGTATCCCTCAGCTTCAGCAACGACGGAACACGCCTCGTCTGTGGCGGCGGTGAGCCGTCGCGAACGGGCGAGCTCACCATGATCGATATCTCGGACGGCAGCGTCGTCTGGCGCCTCCCCCGAGCGCACCCCGCCCCCCACGGGGGGGTCGGCTTATGCGCCGCGG
>CAYZGY010000092.1:0-613 GCA_964478085.1 uncultured Planctomycetia bacterium | reverse complement strand
GGACGGCAGCGGCGTCTGGCGCCTCGACGATGCCCACAGCGACACGATCTGCGGTGTCGAATTCTCGGCCGAGGACAAGTACATCGCGACCGGTGGGGCGGACAAATTCGCTCGCGTCTTTGATGCGAAGACCGGCAAGCGAATCCGCTTCTTCGAAGGTCACACGGGCCATGTGCTCGACGTCAGCTGGCAGTCGGACTCCAAGACGATCGCCAGTTGCGGAGCCGACAACGTGATCAAGGTCTGGAACGTCGAGACGGGCGAGGCCAAGCGCACGATCGGCGGCTTCGGCAAGGAGGTCACCTCGATCAGCTTCATCGGCGACAAGGCCGAGACGGTCTCGTGCAGCGGCGACGCCTCCGTCCGCATGCACCGAGCCGGTGACGGAAATAACTTCCGAAATTTCGGAGGTACGAAAGACTTCATGTACGCCGTCGACGTAAGCAGTGACGGGAAGTTCGTCGTCGCCGGTGGTCACACGGGTACGCTGATCGTGTGGAACGGTGCCGACGGCAAGGAGCTCTCGAAATTCGAGCCGCCTGTTGATTAGGGGGCTTTCGGGAAGCCCCCACTCCCGCCCCCCCCCCCCCCCCGCCGCAGAAACCCCCCACCC
>CAYZGY010000091.1:12737-15223 GCA_964478085.1 uncultured Planctomycetia bacterium | reverse complement strand
GGGGGTTGGGATTGACCGAGAGGCTCGACCTGACGCGCTCTCCCGCAGCGAGAAGAGTCTTATTGTTCTGGCCATCTCGACCGACCGAACCGACGACCGTCTCGGCGCCGACGTCGCCGACGTAGAGAATCTTGTCGTTGTCGAGCCAAGCGAAGTGAGCGACGTGCCCCATGTAGTCGGGGAGCACGTCGACGTGATTCCCACCCTTCGCGGGCTTGACCCAGAGTCGACCTTCCTTCGGATCGTTCTTGTCCGCGCCCGTGATGAAGGCGACGTGCTTGCCGTCCGGGCTGAACACGGCCGCGCCGAGCTTCCCGGGGTTCTCGAGGCTCGCCTCGATCTTGCCCGTCTCGGCGTGGACGACGTGAAGACGACGCTTCATGTACGAGTCGTCGACGAGCGACGTGGGCGCCAAAGCGACGATGAGCTTCGGACCTGCGGGACTCCAGCCGACCGACGCGGCGTGCCCCGGAAGCTCGAGCGACTTCGGCTTCTGATCTTCGGCGGCCGGTGAGCCGTCCGTGTTGATCGGAGCGATCCAAACGAGATTCGGAAGCCAGTCCTCTTCGTAGACCTTCGGGATCAGACCCTTCTTCTTGAGCGCTTCGCGCTTCTTGTCGCCTTCCTTGCGAGCGAGGAACGCGATCTTCTTGCCGTCGTGACTCCAGGAGTACGACGAGATGCCCGTCTTGTGCTCGAGCACCTTGCGCGCCTCACCACCCGCTACGGGGATGATGTAGAGCGACGTCTGCTTGTCGTCCGACCGCTTCGCGAGGAACGCGATCCCCTTGCCGTCCGGCGTCCACTTCACTCCGCGGACACTCGTCTTTCCGGTGATGTACGGACGCGACTTGCCCGATTCGTCGACGACGTAAAGCTCCGTCCACGACGAGCCCGAATCTTCCTTTCCGACCTCCCGCGGCACGGCGCGCACGTACGCGACTTGCTTGCCGTCGGGCGAGATCGCCGACGAGACGACACCACCGAGCTTGGCGACGTGCTTCGGGGTCATCACGTCGTCGGCCGCGTGCGCCGTCGACATCGTGGCGAGCGCCACTCCAATCACGGCAACACAAGTACCGAGAATCAATGCTCCAATGGCGTCCAAACGCATGCGCAAACGCGCGGGAAGAGTTCGACGGGCACTCACCATCGCCAATCGCTCCGTTGAGATAAGAGATCGTTGAGATACTAGATCGTTGAGATACTAGATCGTTGAGATCGAGATCAGGTTTTCGGTCGCTGCTACTTCAGAGCCCGTGCGGGCAGGCGTCATTCTAACGCGACACCGGCGCGGCAGGAAAGCTCCGACGATGAGCATTTCGGCAGGAATACCGGACTGCTGAAGGGGTTGTTTCGAAACCCGCTTCGTGGCCCGAGGCCGAGCGAGCGGGTGCGAGACGACGACCGTGAACGAGGCGATATCACGGCATCTCGTCGAGTTCACGGGAGGAAGTTCACGCCCCCGAGCAGCCGGCCGAAACCCGAATGGGGTTTCGAAGCAGCTCCGTGGAAAAATCGGAATCTGATGCGTGGCAGACCTACGCGAGCAGCGCCGGCTGGTCGCGCGGCTGGGAACGATCCGAGTCACACGCTGCGATGCATTTGCGGAAGATCCCCCGACGGCGCCTTTCGCTCGGAAACGTCAGCATGGGCGTACTCGCTGTCGATAGTCATCTGAGGAGCCACGACAAGGAGACGCGGAGCGAGCGACGGGCACGTGGTGGGAGAGGTAGGATAGCGGGAGATCGGGCCTTCGCCAGGAGACCTCGAGAATCTTCCCGCGCACTCTTGCGGTACGCCGCACGAATCTGCTATCCCACACGCGCCCGAGTGGCGAAAAGATAAGCCGGTTCGCGCGACCGGGACGAGAGATCTCGAATCGAAAGATCCGCGTCGAGGGATCACAGAGGAGCGAGGCGATGCAAGATCGCGCTCAGATCGTCATTATCGGTGGAGGCATCGTCGGCTGCAGCATCGCGTATCACCTCGCGAAGTTCGGCGCGAAGGACGTCCTGATCCTCGAGAAGCGCGAGCTGACGAGCGGCTCGACGTGGCATGCTGCCGGACTCGTCGGGCAGCTGCGATCGTCGAGAAACGTCACGCGCATGCTCGGGTACAGCGTCGAGCTCTACGCGTCGCTCGAGGAGGAGACGGGTCAGTCGACGGGCTGGAAGGAAGTCGGTGGACTGCGCCTCGCGTGCTCCGGCGAGCGCATGCAGGAATTGCGCAAGGGCGCGACGACCGCGAAGAGCTTCGGGCTCGACATGCAGCTCCTCTCGCCAAAAGAAGCGCGCGACCTTTTTCCGATCATGAGTCTCGACGAGGTCGTCGGCGCGGCGTTTCTCCCGACGGACGGTTACGCCGACCCTTCGAGCATCACCCGCGCACTCGCCAAAGGCGCGCGTGATCGAGGCGTCGCGATCGAACGCGGCGTCCGCGTCGAACGTTTCACCATCCGCGATGGCCGCATCACGACGATCCAC
>CAYZGY010000091.1:0-12727 GCA_964478085.1 uncultured Planctomycetia bacterium | reverse complement strand
CACACGGACCAAGGCGACGTCGAATGCGAGACGGTCGTCCTCGCCGCGGGACTCTGGTCGCGCGAGCTCGGTCGTCTCGCGGGCGTCAACGTGCCGCTCATTCCCGTCCAGCACCAGTACCTCGTCACCGACAAGATCCCGGATCTTCCGAAAGACCTTCCGACGATGCGCGACCCGGACAACCTCGTCTACTACAAGGAAGAGGCCGGCGCCATCGCGATGGGCGGATACGAGCACGACCCGATTCCGTGGTCGGTCGACGGCGTGCCGCGCGAGTTCGGTCAGGAGCTCCTCGAGGCGGACTTCGACCACTTCGAGCAACTTTCGACGCTCGCCATCAAACGAACACCGCTCCTCGAGACGGTCGGCGTGCGCGAGCTGATCAACGGACCCGAAGCCTTCACCCCCGACGGGCACTTCGTCATGGGCGAGGCGCCCGAGCTGAGCGGCTTCTTCGTCGCGGCCGGCTTCAACGCGCACGGCATCGCGGCTGGAGGTGGCGCGGGACGCATGATGGCCGAGTGGATCCTGGAAGGTCGCCCGAGCCTCGATCTCTGGTCGCTCGACATCCGTCGCTTCGGATCGCATCACTCGAGCACGAAGTACGTCGCCGATCGCACTCTCGAGCTCTACGGCAAGCACTACTCGATCTCGTGGCCCGGCGACGAGCACGAGTCGGCGCGCGGTGTGCGGCGCAGCCCGCTATTTCCGACGCTCAAGGCTCGCGGGGCCGTCTACGGCTCGAAGTACGGCTGGGAGCGACCCAACTTCTTCGCGCCCTCGCACGGCGAGCTCGAGGACGATCTGACCTTCGGCAAACCGAGCTGGTTCGAGCAAGTCGGACGAGAGCATCGTGCGATCCGGGAGTCGGTCGCACTCATCGATCAGACCTCGTTCAGCAAGATCGAAGTTCGCGGACGCGGCGCGTTCGACGCGCTCCAACGCATCGCGGCGAACGACATCGACAAGGCGCCGGGCTCGCTCACGTACACACAGCTATGCAACGAGCGTGGTGGCATCGAGTGCGACCTGACGATCGCGCGACTCTCGGTCGATCGCTTCTACATCGTCACAGGAACGGCGTTCGGCACGCACGACCTCGCCTGGATTGATGCGAACCTTCCCGAGGCTGGAAGCGTCTTCGCCTACGACGTCACTTCATCGCGGGCGGTCGTCAACATCTGTGGACCGCGCTCGCGCGAACTACTCGAGAAGACCTCGAAGGACGACGTCTCGAACGAAGGCTTTCCCTTCGGATCGTGTCGCGACATTCACATCGGCTGCGCACCCGCGCTCGCCTTGAGGGTCACCTACGTCGGCGAGCTCGGGTGGGAGCTGCACATCCCGACCGAGTACGCCGGTTACGTCTACGAGACGTTGCGCACGGCGGCCGACGACGCGGGCATCGATCTCGCCGATGCCGGCTACCGTGCGATCGAGTCATGCCGGCTCGAGAAGGCGTATCGCTACTGGAGCACTGACCTCACTCCCGACTACACCCCCTACGAAGCCGGGCTCGGGTTCTGTGTGGCGCTCGACAAGGGTGACTTCATCGGTCGCGAAGCGCTCGCAGCCGCGAAGAAGAACGGGCCGTCGCGGAAGTTCTGCGCATTCACGCTCGCCGACTATCGCCCGCTCCACGGCGGCGAGACGATCTGTCGCGGCGGCGAAGTGCTCGGCGTCTTGACGAGCGGCGGGTTCGGCTACACGGTGCAGAAGTCGATCGCCTACGGCTACGTCCCGATCGCCCACGCGGGCGAGAGCGACTTCGAGATCGAGGTCATGGGCGAAACGATCCCTGCCACGCGTCACGCCGGCGCACTCTACGACCCGAAGAGAGAGCGAATCTCAGGCTAGAATCCCACGGACCCGCGACGGCCTCCACGACCGTCGGCCATCACGTTTCGGAAATACTTTTCTCTCATAGCCTTACGACGGCACTCCGCGCTTCGTGAAGAGAGAATTAACTTGGATCGTCGGGTTCCAGGTTCTATCTTGTGAAGGTGACGAGGATTCTCCGGGTTTCTTCGCGTCGCCTCAATTTCCTACAATGGGTTGATGTAGGTGGTTCCGATGAGTTCACGACGCTGTGGTTTTATTCGCCGCGGTTGTGGTCGCTCTGCGTGTCTCGGTGCACGCCTGTTCTTATGTACTGTCGCCGCATCTTGGATGATCGCGACAGCGCCATCGACCGGGCGTCTGTCTGCGCAGGACGAGCCGCAGGTGCGTCTCGCCCTCGGTAGCGGCTCCGCACTTCAGGGTCAAACGGCGGAAATCCCACTCACTTTGTCGACGAACATCGAGTTCCAAGGTGTCGTCGCCATCTTCGAGTGGGAAGACACGATGGTCCGCGGCGTCGACATGATCCCTGGTGAGGTCCTCGAGGACGCCGACGTGGTCGTCCGCCGCGTCGAGCAGAACTTCATGGTCCTCGGCGTCGTGGTCGACGATAACGCGAACGGCCTCGCCGCGCTTCCTGCGGGAACCGACATCGAGCTCGCGCGCACCGTTCTTCGCTGCCGTCCGGGCAACTACGAAGAACGAAGCACGCCGCTGCGCTTTCGAGACAACGGCTACGCGGCCGTCGAGAACGGCCCCCTTCTCGACAACATCGTCGTGATCGACGCGGCAGCGATCGGGGCCGGCGAAGGTCTCGAGCTCTCCGACGGCCACTTTCAGTGCACCGCGCAATCGGGCGTCGAGCTCGCGATCTTGCCCGCGGCGAACGAGCCGGGCAGCGCGTGCGGCACGGCGAACGTCGTGATGCGCAACCCCGTCAACGACGTCGAGGGTTTCGTCCTCGCCATCACGCACGAAGCGGGACTGCGCCTCGAGGAAATCTCGATCGAGGATACGGCGACGGCGGAGTTCAAGGCCGACTTCGTGCAACCGGCGATCCTGGAAGAGGGCGGGACGCTCGGCGTCGTGCTCGACCTCGTCTCACCGATCGAAGGCAACGTGATCCCCGCAGCGGCGGAGCACCTCATCGCGAAGTTCAACTACTGCTGCGTCAACGGACCGACGCAGGAGGGCGAGTCCGCGTTCTTCGACTTGAAGTTCGTCGACGGAGTGCTCGGCGTGCCGAAGAAGGACAACCTGGTCGTCATCGGCGGTGTGAGCACGACTCCCGTCGTCCAAGACAGCACGTTCACGTGCCAGGTCGTATCCGAAATCTGCGACGACTCGATCGACAACGACGGCAACGGCCTCGTCGACTGCGACGATCCGGTCTGTGCGAGCGCGGCCTCCTGCCTCGTCGGCAATCAGGTCTTCGCGATGGGAACTCGTCGACTCAATCGGCAGGGCAACCCGGATCCAATCCGGGCGCTCATCGGCTCCGAGGTCGACTTGGAGTTCTTCTACAAGTCGCCGGAGGACTTCGTCCCGGGCGGCCCGCAGTTCGACCAAGTTCAAGGTGTCTCGATGGTCGTCTGCTTCCCCTGTGCGCTCCAGTGTCGTGAAGAGTCGTTCACGAACGAGCACACGATCGTCCACGCGGTCGACGCCGACTTCGTGGATCTTCAGTGCGACAACACCCCGAACGACGGCGATGGATGTGAGCTGATCCTCGGAATCCTCGTCGACGCGATGCCCCCCTTCACGGGCGGTACGCTTCCCCCCACCGACACGTTCCTTTCCGTGGGAACGGCGACCTTCGACGTTCTCGAGGATCCGAAGGCTTGTGGCCAAACGCTGCCGATCGAGTTTTGTGACGGCGCCAACGGACGCGGCAACGTGCCGATCGCCAACCTCGTCTCCGCCGAGAACCAGTCGATCCGCCCGATGGTCCTCAACACGACCGTCGAGATCTACGACGTCCCGCGCTTCTTCCGCGGCGACTGCGACTCGAACGGACGCGTCAACGTGTCCGACGCCGCCAACGTCGTCCTGACCGTCTTCGGCGACAAGCAGACCCCGTACATCCCGCCGTGCTACGACGCGTGCGACTGCAACGACGACGGTCGCATCGACTTCGCCGACACGATCTGCATCCTCCGCTACCTCTTCCAGTACGGCCGCGCGCCCCTGCCCCCGGGACCGGGATGGGACGAGTTCGGCAATCGAGCGCCGCCGGGGGAGGATCCGACGGAGGATAATCTCGACTGCGTGCGTGGGTCATCCTGCCAAGGGGCCTAGCCGCCCCGGCGGTTTTCTTTCAGGGGGCTTTCGGGAAGCCCCCTCTCGAGCGAGCGAAGCTCGCTCAATTCACCCCCACCAGCAGAGGGGAAGGGTGCGGCGTGGGCGGTTCGCTCTTGGCAGGGGGAATTCGTGCCGAGTAAGCTCGTCGACCGCGAACCCGATCGACTGCACGGGATTCGAGAGCATCGTCGCGATGGTTGCCCCGACCCTGACGAATACGCAGAGCTCGATGAACAGCATTCCCACGCCGAGGAGAATGGTGAAGACCGCGAGCTCCCCCACGAATGTCGCGGAGAGGAACAACAACGGAAGGAACGGAATCGCGACAAGGATGCCGGCGAGCCTCGGCCGTTGGATCAAATACGTGCGTGCAGAAAGGTACATTCGGATCCCGCGCTCGGTCGACGCCTCCGTTCGCATCAGAAACAACGGAGCGAGCACGGAGACCCAAAGAATCGGAGCCCAACTGTTCACGAGGGCGACGCAAAACCAGGCCATCGCCACAACCGAGACAATCGTCTCGAGTATCGGCCAAAGTCGCACTTCGCCGCGCTCTGCAGACCGCAGCGTCGAGAACCGGAAGAACGCGGGAAACTTCAGACTCGCCCCGCCTTGGTCGACGCGGTGCCGAGCTACCACAGGGCGACCGGGTCGTGCCGATCCACCGACCCGCGACAGATCTCGTCTACGCGATCTTCCCTCCGAGTAGCGCTCGATCGACTTCATGAGAGCTGCGATTCTGATGGGTTGTCATCAGAAGAGAAAATACCGCCGAGCGAGCGGCAGCTCTCCGGCCGGTTCACACTCGAGCACCTGGTCGTCTGCCTTGACCTCGTAGGTCTCGGGATCGCCCTCGATTTTCGGGGTCGCATCGTTGAGCTTCATGTCACGCTTTCCGATCGTGCGACAACCGCGAACGGCCTCGACTTGCTTCCCGAGACCGTAGTCTCGATGAGCGGAGCTCTCGACGCAGGCCTGACTGACGAACGCGATCGAAAGCGGACCGGTCGCACGCCCGATCGCGCCGAACATGGGTCGCATGAAGACCGGCTGCGGAGTCGGAATCGAGGCGTTGGGATCTCCCATCTGCGCCCACGCAATCACGCCTCCTTTCACGACGATCTCGGGCTTCGCGCCAAAGAAGCTCGGTTTCCAGAGAACGAGATCAGCAAGCTTTCCGACCTCGATGGAACCGACGTGATCCGCAAGCCCGTGCGCGATCGCCGGGTTGATCGTGTACTTCGCGACGTAACGCTTCACGCGCTCGTTGTCGCTCGCCCCGTCTCCACCGAGCGAGCCGCGCTGTTGACGCATCTTGTTCGCGGTCTGCCAAGTTCGTGTGATGACCTCGCCGACGCGTCCCATCGCCTGCGAATCGGATCCCATGATGCTGATCGCGCCGAGGTCGTGAAGGATGTCTTCCGCCGCAATCGTCTCTCCACGAATTCGACTCTCGGCGAACGCGACATCCTCGGGGAGATTCTTGTCGAGATGGTGACACACCATCAGCATGTCGAGGTGCTCGTCGATCGTGTTGACCGTGTAGGGACGAGTGGGATTCGTCGAGCTCGGGAGAACGTTCGGCTCTCCGCAGACTCTTAGAATGTCCGGCGCATGGCCTCCTCCGGCACCCTCGGTGTGATACGTGTGAATCGTGCGTCCGCGAAGCGCAGCGATCGAATCTTCGACAAATCCGGACTCGTTCAGCGTGTCGGTGTGGATCGCTACCTGAACGTCGTAGTCCTCGGCCACGGAGAGACAGCTGTCGATCGAAGCGGGCGTCGTCCCCCAATCCTCGTGAAGCTTGAGACCGACCGCGCCTCCACGGATCTGCTCCGCGATCCCCTCCGGCTTGGCGGTGTTTCCCTTTCCGAGAAAACCGAAGTTCATCGGTAAGTCATCGGTCGCCTGGAGCATCATGCGAATGTGGTGCGCGCCCGGAGTGCAGGTCGTCGCACAGGTTCCGGTCGCAGGTCCTGTTCCCCCGCCCACCATGGAGGTCAATCCACTCGCGAGAGCCTCGTAGGCTTGTTGCGGGCAGATGTAGTGAACGTGCGAATCTATGCCGCCCGCCGTCAGAATCGCGCCCTCACCAGCGATCACTTCTGTCGTCACCCCGACGATCATCCCGGACGTGACCCCCGCCATGACGTCGGGATTGCCCGCCTTGCCGATTCCCGCGATCTTCCCGTTCTTGATACCGACGTCGGCCTTGAAGACTCCCGTGTAGTCGACGATCAGCGCGTTCGTGATCACGACGTCGAGCGCGTCGTCGGGCGCGACACCAGTAGCTTGTCCCTGGCCGTCGCGGAGGACCTTTCCTCCACCGAACTTGCACTCGTCACCGTACACGGTGAGATCCTTCTCGACTTCGATCCACAATGAGGTGTCGCCGAGACGAACACGATCACCGGTCGTCGGCCCGTAGATTTCCGCGTAGTCTTCGCGTCGAATCTGATGCGGCATGACTCACGCCTCCTCGTGCAAAAAACCATCGTTCTGAAGCTTCGCGAGCACGTCGGCCTTGGCTTCGTCGGAAACTGCGCCGTCGGCCAAGTTGTTCCCGCCGCGGATGACGCGCCGACCTGCGATGTCGACGAGCTCGACCGTTTTCGTATCACCGGGCTCGAAACGCACGGCAGTGCCCGCGGGGATATCGAGGCGACGGCCGTACGCCAGGCCACGATCGAAACGAAGCTCCCGATTCGCTTCCACGAAGTGGTAATGGCTTCCGACTTGAACCGGTCTGTCGCCCGTGTTCGTGACCTTGATCGTGACGGACTTTCGCCCCTCGTTCAGCGTGATCGTGCCCGGCGCGATCTCGTAAGCGCCTGGAGGACCGGCTGCTCGAGTCGCATCCGATTCCCCATCCGGGGTGAACGTCTCGACCGCGGGAACCGGCAGGAAGCTCCCGTAAAGAGCGAGCTCCAGATTCCCATCCTCGGAGCTGATCGGCTGATGAACCGTGACCAGCTTGGTGCCGTCGGGAAAGGTCCCCTCGACCTGAACCTCCGGAACGAGCTCCGCGACTCCCTCGAGAACCTGGCGACGGCCGAGGAATTGCCGGCCGAGATCCATCAGCTCGGCGACCGACCGGCCCTCCCGAATGAGCTCCAGCAATTGCGCAGCGATCAACGCGACCGACTCGGGCTGATTGAGACGCAACCCTCGCGCGAGACGTTTTTGCGCCAGAAAGCCAACGTTGTGAAGCATCAGCTTCTCGATCTCTCGAGGTGTCAGATGCATTTATCGGTTTCCTCCATCACCATTTGCGAGCCCACAGCTCGTCACCCAGATCCGGCTCTAAGAACGCGAGCGACTTATGAATCTCCGCGCCGACGAGCTCGGGAGTTCTGCCAATGATTCGAACGACGCAGCCGGAATCGATCGAGCTGCACGCACAACGCAAGTCGCCTTGACGGTCTTCCGTCGGTTGACGCGAGTGCTTCATCCCTTCTTCCAGCCGTGCCCCCACATCTCCACCGATCGCGATCACCGAAGCGAAGCAGTTGTAGTCCCGAACGGAATAAAGAGAGTTTCGCGAGACAGCGTTCCGTTCGAGCAGGACGGATTCACGAAGGACCAGCGAATCGTCGACGATTACGTCGAGACGGTTTCGATAGCTCGAGAACGCCCAACGCTCCCCCCGATCCCTCCGACCGCTCGTGAGCCAATCGACGACCACGACAGCCGCGTCCTTTTCGAGCTGCACGGTCTGTGTCTGATCGAAGACCGCATCCGCGAAACAGCTGACGGCATCCGGAGCGAGAACAAGAAGGCCGCCGGCTGCAACCCGCGCGTCCAGCGACTGGACGCAGGCACGGCCAGTCGGACTGCGATAGACCTTTGTCGCCGACTGTGTCGTGAGCACGCACGTAGCGGATTCTTCCAGCTCTACCAATAGCCGTGCTTCATCTCCTGCGACGAGCCCACCACCGTAAGTCGACGTGTACACCCACGCCGTCGGTCCTCGTCGTCGCGGCGCCAGCAGCTTGAGAGGATTGCTTGCGCTGCAGCGAACGACGGCACTACGCCCTCGAACGCGGGAAACTCGCAAGTGCCCCGCCCCACCGGTGCAGGCAGCTTCGATCACAGTAGGTCGCTCACACGCTCAAATGTTGTCGGACGAGCTCTGCACTCAAACCGTCAGTTTCTCCCGACGCGACGACCCGTCCTCGCTTGAGAATATAGAAATCGCTTCCGAATTCCTTGACGAAATCGAGGTACTGCTCGACGAGAACGATCGTCATTCCCCGTTCCTCCGCGAGATCACGAAGGACGGCTCCGATCTCCTGAATGACATTTGGCTGGATGCCCTCGGTGGGCTCATCCAGTAGAAGCACACGGGGATCCCCCACGAGCGCTCTCGCGATGGCCAGCTGCTGTTGCTGGCCGCCGGAGAGATCTCCGCCGAATCGCCCCAGCATCTCCCTGAGAACGGGAAACAGGTCGAACACCTCGTCGGGAATCGTCGTTCGGCGATCTGTCCGAGCCTCGAGGCCGATACGTAGATTCTCTTCGACGGTCAGCTTCGGGAATATCTGTCTCCCTTGCGGTACGTAGCCGACTCCGCTCTTCGCGCGTTCGCTCGGTCGCTTCTTGGTGAGATCCTCGCTCTCGGTCGAGACCGTGCCGGACGACGGACGCAAGAGTCCGACGATGTTTTTGAGCAAGGTCGTTTTACCGACACCGTTTCGACCGAGAACACAGGTCACTCGTCCTTTCTCGGCCGAGAGATCGATATCTGTCAGCGTGCGAATGCTACCGTAGGAGAACGAAAGAGATGAAACGTTCAGCATGTCTGATGCCTATCGCGCGCTATCGCCCCAAGTACGCCTCGACGACCTGCTCGTTGGCCTGGACCTCCGCCATGGTCCCCTCTGCCATCACGCAACCTTCGTTCAGCACGGTAACGTGAGAATCGAGCAGACGGACGAACTCCATGTCGTGCTCGATGACGATCACGCTGTGCTCGTTGCGAGTCTCGAGGAGCAATTCCGCGGTCAGGACCGTCTCTTCGTCCGTCAATCCCGCCGCCGGCTCGTCGACGAGCAAGAGCATCGGGCCAGCGAGGATGAGCATCCCGATCTCGAGCCATTGACGTTGACCGTGGCTGAGGTAGCGAACCTCCCAATCGCGTTTCTCGCTGAGCCTGATTCGCTGGAGTAGCTCCTCGATGCGGTCTCGCTCCTCCGATGTCTCCCGAGCACCGATGTTTCGAGAGAACTTGAACTGCCCCGGCAGCGCGAGCTTCATGTTCTCGTAGACTGTCAAGCTATCGAACACGGTCGGGGTCTGGAACTTTCGCCCCACGCCTAGACGAGCGATGCCGGTGTCGGGATAGCTGGTGATCTCCGTCTGTCCGAAAAAGACTCGGCCTGTTGTGGGTCGGGTCTTCCCGCTGATCACGTCACAGAGCGTCGTCTTTCCTGCGCCGTTCGGCCCGATGATGACTCTCAGCTCTCGATGCCCGACCGCAAACTCGTCGATATCGAGCGCCTTGAACCCGTCGAAGAGGACGGCGACGTTTTCGACGCGCAGAAGATCTCCGCCGAGCAAGGTCTGAGACTTTAATTTCGAGAGCGAATGAACGCGCTCGAGCGCGTTGTCGGGTAACTCTTCGGCTTCCTTCTCGTCTTCTGTTTCCTCCTCCTGCTTTCCCGGACGAACGAACTGCTGCCACGCGCCCATCAGGCCGTTGGGGAGAAACAGTACGACGAGGACGAAGAGTCCACCTTGCAAGAACGGCCAAGCAGCAGGCCACCGCGAGGTGAGCAGGTTGTAGATGAGATTGACGACCATCGCGCCGAGTATCGCGCCCGAGAGCGTTCCACGCCCTCCAACCGCGACCCAAATCACGACGAGGATCGAGAACGGCACCTCCATGTACTTCGGAGTGAAGATCCCCATCTGCGGGGCGTAGAGCATTCCGCCCAACCCCGCGATCATCCCCGAAAGCATAAACGCGACGATCTTGAAGTGATGCGGCTTGTAGCCGGAGAACCGCAGGCGGCTCTCATTGTCACGAATCGCGATGAGAACTCGGCCCAACTTCGACGCGACGACCCATCGACAGACGACATACGAGGCGACCAGACAGAGCAACGTCATCAGATACAGACCGAGCTTGACCCGAGGATTCGTCAGCTCGAACCCGGCAATCGTCACGAAGTTCGTGAGCCCGTTCGTCCCGCAGAGCTTCATGTCGTTTCGACAAAAGACGAGCCAGGCGGCGAGCGTAACGGCCTGAGTCAGAATCGCGAAGAACACACCGCGAACTCGACTCGCGAAACCGAAGTAGCCGATGATGAGCGCAGCCACCGCCGGAAGTATCAGTCCGAGGGCGCAAGCGGCCGTCAGCGACTTGAACGGCTTCCAGAACCACGGCAGCTCGATTCCTTCGACCGACGAGGAGACCACGTAGAGCGCCCTCGGAATTCCGTCACCGTCGAGCGGTCCATGATGCGCGAGGTACATCCCCATCGCGTATCCGCCGAGCGCGAAGAAGAGCCCCTGACAGAGACAGAGTACGCCGGTGTAACCCCAAATCAAATCGAGAGCCAGCGCCATGATCGCGAACGCCATGTAGCGTCCGAGCATGTTCACGAACTCGATGCTGATCTCGCCCGCCACCTGAAGGGCTGGAATGACGACCGCCGCGATTCCGAGAACCACCCAGTGCGCGTATCGCGCACACCATTCTCTCGGCCCTTCGAGTGGGCGACCTCGCGTCGACTCAGACATCAGCAAGCCTCCCCTTCGGCGGGAAGAGGCCCGCAGGGCGCCACTGAATGAACAGGATCACTGCCAAGAGAATCAGCACTTTTCCCCAGACGGCTCCGGTGAAAGGCTCGATCCCCTTGTTGATCATGCCGATCCCCATGCCTGCGCAAACGGCCCCGGCGAGCTCACCGACGCCACCGGATACGACGACCAGAAACGAGTCGACGATGTAGTTCTGCCCCATATCTGGCGTGACTCCGCCGAGAAGGGTGAGCGCGCAGCCGGCGACACCGGCGATGCCGGCTCCGAGGGCAAAGGTGAAACCATCCACTCTCCTCGTATTCACGCCGAGAGCCGACGCCATCTCACGATTCTGCATCGTCGCACGTACGCGAAGCCCCATCTTCGTGAAGCGCATCACGGTCCAAACGGCGAGCACGCACCCGATCGTCAACACGAGAATGAAACACCGATTGAACGGCAAAGTGAAGTCTTGGAAGACCTCTGCCCCTCCACGGAGCCATGTCGGGCTGTTGACCGCGATGTTGTTTCCGTAGCTGAGTCGAACGATCTGAATCAGGATGAGACCGACTCCCCACGTAGCGAGTAGTGTCTCGAGAGGACGTCCGTAGAGGTGACGAACGACCAAGAGCTCGATCAGATATCCGACGAGAGCCGCTGCGAGGAACGCGATCGGAATCGCGCAGACGAAGTACCAGTCGAACGCACTCTCCGAGAAGCTCGCGACGAAAAAGCGTTGAACCTCGAACGTCGCGTAAGCGCCGATCATCATCAACTCGCCGTGCGCCATGTTGATCACCCCCATGAGCCCGAAGGTAATCGAAAGCCCGAGCGCCATGAGAATCAGCACGGATCCGAGCGACAGGCCGCTGAAGAGGTGCTCGAAGCCACGCACCCATCGCTGGTAGCCCTCGATCTGATCGAGCGATGATCGATAGACCTTTCGAGCGTCTGCGTCGGCTGGAAGAGAGCCTGGATCTTGTGAAGCCTCCAGCTCGAGAGCGGCTTCGAGCACCGGAGCTCCGCGTGCGGATTGCAATTCACCCAGTTCACGTGCCGCGGCGAGCGCCTTCTCCCGAGTCTGCCCTTGGACGCGACCGCTCAATCGGATGATACTCGCGCTGATGCGCGCGGCTCGAACGGTCCTCTCACCTGCGTCCGACGCGACGATGCGGTCAATGGCGCCGAGAAAGACAGGATCCCTCAGATCTCCACACTTCTCGATCGCAGCGACTCGCCTGGAGTCGTCCTCGCTTCTCAGATCGATCTGAAGGGTCGCGTTGCGAACTCGCAGACGATCCTTCCGCCGAGCACTGTAGTCTTCGAGCTGACCTCTCGGGACGACGACCTGCGCGCCGTTCTGCTCGATGGGCTCCCGTGATATCGGATCCGCGAGGGAGGCCGTGGGCAAACCATCGTCGTCGGTTCCCAGCTGGCCAACGAATACGATTCTGCCCTTCCACCGAAACAGCTGCCCCTCTCCGAATGCTCTCAAGAGGTCTGCGACGCCCTCGTCTCCGCTTTTCGACAGCTTGTCGAGGGCGGCGTGCCGTGTCGTCTCGTCGTCGGCTCCGAGCTGTTCGAGATCTCGCAGGAGCTGGCTGTCCTGACTCCAAGCGCTACACGTAACGAAGAGCGCAACGAAACCTCCCCAACACCATGCGGAAGGTGATCGATTGCAATGTCCTCTCATCGGTTTTGTTTCCCCCCCCCCGACAGCCGATTCGGCTGACTATCTCGCCTTGACTCGAAGTCGATCTCGAAACCAAAAGAGTATGCCGCCCGCGAAACATTCACGCGAGCGGAACATTCACGCGAGCGGAACATTCACGCGAGCGGAACA
>CAYZGY010000090.1:0-15327 GCA_964478085.1 uncultured Planctomycetia bacterium | reverse complement strand
GTCCAAGCGGCCGATTCGCCCGAGCTCTTCGTCGCTGAAACTCGCCAATGCTTAGCGTCTTCTGTACCGCTACTTGCGCGGCCGTGCGCGCTCGTCGTCGAACGACATTCCCGGCGAACCGAAGATAATGAACTCGAGCTCGTCGCCGTCGTCGGCCTCGAGCCAGTGGCGTACCCCTCGCGGAATGACGATCACGGTGCCCGGGCGCATCGGATGGACCTCGTCTTCGAGCGCGATGCGCCCCCGTCCGGCGAGCACGTAATACACCTCGTCGTACTCGGCGTGGTAGTGCTCTGAGCCTTTCGTCACCCGGACGACGTGGACGTTCGCCACCCCGCCGTCACCTCCCGTGACGACGCGCGTGACGTTTCCGTAGGGGCAGTCGAGGGGAGCCGTTTCGTCACGTTGTCGGACGACCGCTCGTCGTTCGCTCATGCTTGCGTCTCCGCGAGATTCTTCTCATTTTCATCGGCTCTTCGCCGTCCTTCCGGGATCGCCTCCTACGATACGAGGAGTTCGTCGAGTGTTCCAGGAGGGCACGCTCGATCGACTGAGCGTGCCGCCGTTGCATCTGCCGCGCAGCACGGCTAATCTCGTCATCGATTCCTGTCGCATGACGACAGGAGCTCGGCTAGGTTCGAGACAGCCGGATGCAAGAGTTCACCATTCGACGACTGCACTTACTTTCGTGCGCGCTTCTGCTTCTCCTGGGCGCCGGAACTTCGGCGTCCGAGCGATCCGAGAGATCGTCTGATTTCTTCGAGCAGCGCATCCGGCCCGTACTCGCCGAGACGTGCTTCCGCTGTCACGGAGCGAAGAAGCAGAAGGGTCAGTTGCGTCTCGATTCGCTCGACGCGCTCCTCGCGGGCGGGAAGCGAGGCGCCGCGGTCGTGCCCGGCAAGCCCGACGCGAGCTTGCTCTTGCGCGCGTTGCGCCACGACGACCTCGAGATGCCGCCGAAGAAGCGGCTCGCCGACGAGACGATCGCCGATTTCGAGGCTTGGATCGCTGCCGGGGCCCATTGGCCCGAGACGAGCTCGGAGCTGCGCTCCGAAGCGGCGACGATTCCGCAAGCGGATCGCGACTGGTGGGCCTTTCGCCCGATTCGTCAGTCGGCCCCTCCGAACGTCGAAGCGGAGGAGTGGGCGAAGCACCCGATCGATCGCTTCGTCCTCGATCGGATGCGAAAGTCGGAACTGCGACCCGCGCCGCGTGCCGATCGAGCCACCCTCATTCGCCGAGCGTACTTCCAGCTCGTGGGAGTCCCACCGACACCTGAGGAGACCCGCGCCTTCGTCGCGGACGAGCGGTCTGACGCGTGGGAGCTTCTCATCGATCGACTCCTCGCCGACCCTCGCTACGGTGAGCGCCAGGCGAGCTTTTGGCTCGACCTGGTTCGCTACAGCGATTCGGACGGCTGGAACCAAGACGCGTTTCGCCCGCACATCTGGCGGTATCGCGATTACGTCATCGAGTCGTTCAACGCCGACAAGCCGTACCGAGAGTTCGTCCGCGAGCAGATCGCCGGTGACGAAGTGCCGGGCGACGATCCTCGCACGCTCACCGCGGTCGGATTTCTGCGACTCGGAATCTACGAGTACAACCAGCGCGACGCACGCGGTCTCTGGAACGACATCGTCAGCGAGATGACGGACGTCGTCGGCGACGCGTTCCTCGGCCTCAGCATGGGCTGCGCCCGCTGTCACGACCACAAGTTCGATCCGATCCCGCAGACGGATTACTACCGTTTGCGCGCTTTCTTCGATCCTGTCGTCTGGCGAGACGATCTTCCCGGCGCGACCCTCGTCGAGCAGCAGGCGTACGAGGAGAAGCTCGCGCAGTGGAAGGATGCGACGAAAGACATCCGCGCGCGTCTCGATCGCGTTCTCGATCCGTATCGCCGTCGCAAGTGGAAGTCGACGGTCGCGAAGTTTCCACTCGATATTCAGGCGTGCTTTCACAAACCCGAGAGCGAGCGAACTTCGTGGGAGCATCAGATGGCCTACCTCGTCTCGAGACAGTTCCTCGAGGAAGGCGGCGGGCCGTTCAAGAGCCTGAGCAAGAAGGACAAGGCGCAGCGCGAGGCGCTCGAGAAGGAGCTCGCTGCGTTCGACCAGATCAAGCCACGTCCGCTTCCAGCGCTGATGACGGCGAGCGATTGGCCTGGCACGGTCACCCCGACCGTTCTACCGGATCGTGCCGACCAGCAGGCGATCTCGCCGGGCTATCTCGCAGTCTTGTCGGGCGAGGGGAGCCAAGACGCGTCGCCCGCCAGCGGGATCAAGCAAGGCACGGCAGGGCGCCGCTCCGACTTGGCGCGTTGGATCGCGCGCGACGACAACCCGCTGACGATGCGCGTCATCGTCAACCGCATCTGGCAGCAGCACTTCGGACGGGGCATCGTCGCGACGCCGAGCAACTTCGGTCGGACGGGAGATCGCCCGACACATCCCGAGCTGCTCGATTGGCTCGTCACCGAGTTCGTCGCGGGTGCCCAGCGGTGGAAGCGACTGCACAAGCTGATCCTGACCTCGGAGACTTGGCGCCAATCGTCGTCGCATCCTCACGCGAGGGAGTTCGAGACGAAGGACCCTGGTGATTCTCTCTACTGGCGAGCCTCGGTGCGCCGCCTGAGCGCCGAGCAGATTCGCGACGCGATGCTACTCCTCAGCGGCTAGCTCGGTGCGAAAGTCGGAGGACCGAGGGTCGATGAGAAGCAGCCGCGCCGCGGCCTTTACGTCAAGCGCTACCGCAATCGTACGGAGACGTTCCTCCACGTTTTCGATGCTGCGGCAGGTCTGAAGAGTGTCGACGCTCGCGGCACGACGACGACTCCGACGCAGGCCTTGCTCCTCGCCAACGGCGATTACGCTCTTGCGCGCGCACGTGCGTTCGCGAAGCGACTCGCTTCCGAGAAGCGAACGAAACAAGAGCGAATCGACCGTGCGATGACTTTTGCGTGGGGGCGTCGGCCCTCGGAAGATGAGCTGGCGAGCGCCGAGCGTTTCGTTACCTCGAAGGACGGCACGACGATCGACGCCGAGCGTTGGGTCGACTTCTGCCACTTGCTCCTCAACTCGAATGCATTTCTCTACGTCGACTGAGATGGAGACGATGACTCAGCCCCGGCCCTACACGCCGCCGACGCGCCGCGACTTCCTCCGTTCGAGTGGAGTCGGCTTCGGCACGCTCGCGCTCTCGTGGCTCCTACAACGAGAGGCGATGGCGGACGGGACGGCGACGGGACCTCATCACACGGCGACGGCGAAGCGAGTGATCTGGATCTTCCTCGAGGGCGGTCCGAGCCATATCGATCTCCTCGACCCGAAGCCGCTCCTCAACAAGCTCGCCGGTCAGCCGCTGCCTTCGAGCTTCCAGGAGCCGATCACCGCGATGGGGGAAAAAGGCTCGCCGCTGCTCGTCGCTCCGCGAAAGTGGAGCCGACATGGCGAGAGCGGGCTCTGGGCGTCCGAGTGGATTCCGCACATCGCGACGTGTCTCGACGACATCGCGGTCGTTCGCTCGTGTCACACGGACGGCATCAACCACTCGGGTGGTGTCTGCCAGATGAACACGTGCATCAACGTCGCCGGTCGTCCTTCGCTCGGCGCTTGGGTGGACTACGGTCTCGGCACCGAGAACTCGAACCTGCCGGCTTTCGTCGTCCTCTGCGACAACTCGGGGCGACCGGTCAACGGCCCCCGCAATTGGGGATCCGGGTTCATGCCGGCGTCGCACCAGGGCGTGCGGATCGACGGTGCGAGTGACGAGCCGATCGCGAATCTCAAGTCTCCGAAGGGTTACTCGACCGAGCGACAGAAGGCGAAGTTCGCGCTGCTCGACGAGCTCAACCGTCGTCACGCCAAAGAGCGTCCGCAGCAGAGCGAGCTCGAGGCGCGCATCCGGAGCTACGAGCTCGCATTTCGCATGCAAGCTCGTGCGCCTGAGGCGGTCGACCTTTCCGCCGAGACTGCCGCGACGAAGGCGCTCTACGGCTTGGATCAAAAGGAGACGTCCGTCTTTGGTCGCAACTGCCTCCTGGCGAGACGACTCGCCGAGCGCGGCGTTCGATTCATCCAGCTCTACAACGGCACGGGCAGCAAGTGGGACTCGCACGCGTCGATCGAGAAGAACCACTCGCGTCTCTGCCGTGCGATGGACAAGCCCGTCGCAGGTCTGCTGAAGGATCTCAAGCAGCGCGGTCTTCTCGAGGACACGCTGGTAGTCTGGGGCGGCGAGTTCGGCCGCACGCCGATGAGCGAGAAGGGCAATGGTCGCGATCACAACCCGACCGGCTTCTCGATGTGGATGGCCGGAGGCGGTGTCCGTGGTGGCCAGACGATCGGCGCGACCGACGAGCTCGGGCTCTATGCCATCGAGGACAAGATGCACGTGCAGGACATCCACGCGTCGATCCTCCACCTCCTCGGGCTCGACAACATGGCGCTCACCTACGTGAACAAGGGAAGCCCGGAACGCCCGACGATCAATGAAGGGATGTTCAACGAGCGATTGGTGACGGGATGAGGTGGCGCCTCGCTCTGACGGCCTGGGCGGTCTTGTCGACCGTCGTCACCACTCGATCCATCGCGGAAGAGCTGCCGCCCGAGAAGGCGGTTCGCTCGTTTCTCGGCGATTACTGTCTCTCGTGCCACAGCGCGAAACGGAAGCGTGGCGAGCTCGATTTCGAGTCCGTCGTTGAAGGCGCGTTGAGCGATCAGCGACGCGTCTGGGAGACTGTCGCGCGCAAGCTCTCGGCACGTCAGATGCCGCCGTACGGAAAGGATCGTCCCGACGAGGAGGAATTCGAGCGCATCACGAGAGCGCTCGAGGGCATCCTCGATCGTGCGGCCGCGAAGAAGCCCGAGCCGGGGCGTACGGACACCTTCCGGCGTCTCAACCGAACCGAGTATCGAAACGCGATTCGCGACCTTCTCGCGATCGACGTCGACACCGAGGAGCTCCTGCCTCCCGACGAAGCGAGTCATGGATTCGACAACGTCACCGTCGCCGATCTCTCACCGACGCTTCTCGATCGCTACGTCTCCGCGGCCGAGAAGATCAGCCGGCTCGCGGTGGGCAGTCCGGTCAGCGCTCCGGTCGGTCGCACGATTCGTGTGCCGCCCGATCGAACGCAAGAAGGGCACGTCGACGGTTTGCCCTTCGGAACGCGGGGAGGAGTTCTCGTCGGGCACACGTTTCCCGTCGCCGGCGAGTACGAGATCCAGATTCACCTGACGCGCGACCGTGACGAGCACGTCGAGGGACTCAAGGAGAAGCATCAGCTCGAGCTCCTGATCGACCGTGCTCGCGTCGGCTCGTTTTCGGTGGAGCCTCCGAAGGACAAGAACCACTCGAAGGTCGACAAGCATCTGGTGAAGCGCGTGAAAGTGAGCGCTGGTCCGAAGAAGATCGGGGTCACGTTCGTCAAGAAGGCGTCGTCGCTGATCGAGTTTCGGCGTCAGCCGTATCGCTCGCGATTCAATCGACACCGTCACCCGCGTTTGACCCCGGCGATCTACCAAGTCTCGATCACGGGTCCGTTCGTCGAGAAGAGCACGAAGGATCCTCCGAAGCCTCGGGCTCGACCAGAGACACCGAGCCGTCGCCGTCTTTTCGTATGCGACCCGAAGACAAGCGACGAAGAGGAGGAGTGCGCCAAACGCATCCTTACGACGTTTGCACGACGTGCGTTTCGCAGATCGGTCGCCGAGGGCGAGCTCGATCGACCGCTCGCGTTTTATCGCGAAGCTCGTGCAGGCGGCGATTTCGACGCCGGAATTCAAGCGGGACTCTCGGCGATTCTCGTCAGTCCACGTTTTCTGTTCCGGGTCGAACGCGCACCGAAGAGCTTGCCCGCGGGTGAGACTTATCGCATCGACGATTTCGACTTCGCGTCCCGACTGTCGTTCTTTCTCTGGAGCAGCATTCCCGACGACGAGTTGCTCGCTCTCGCGGAGCGAGGCGATCTTCGTAAGCCGGAAGTGCTCGAGACGCAGATCGCGCGCATGCTCGCGGACGAACGATCGACGTCGCTCGTCGAGAACTTCGCAGGGCAGTGGCTCCACTTGCGCAATCTCGATGCGACCAAGCCGGACCAGCGGCTCTTTCCGGACTTTGACGACAATCTGCGCCGAGCTTTCCGACATGAGACGGAGCTCTTCGTCGACAGTGTCTTCCGCGAGGATCGAAACGTTCTCGGATTGCTGCGCGCCGACTACACCTATCTCAACGAGCGGCTCGCGAAGCACTACGGAGTTCCGCGCGTCTACGGTAGCCGTTTTCGGCGCGTCGAGCTTTCGAAAGAGAGCCGACGCGGTGGATTGCTTCGCCACGGCAGTGTGCTCGCCGTGACCTCGTACGCGACGCGTACCTCTCCCGTCATCCGCGGCCACTACATCCTCAAGAACTTGCTCGGCGCGCCACCGCCGCCACCGCCGCCGGACGTGCCGGCCCTCGAAGACAAGCAGGTCGACGCGAGCTTGCCGCTGCGCGAACGCCTCCTCGAGCATCGCGCGAACTCGGCGTGCTCGAGCTGTCACGAGATGATGGATCCGGTCGGCTTTGCCCTCGAGAACTTCGACGCCGTCGGACGCTGGCGCGAGACGGACCGAGGCCTGCCTGTCGACTCGACCGGGCGCATTCCAGGCAGCGAAGAGTTCCGCGGCGTCGCCGGTCTCGAAGACGCGCTGCTCCAACGTCCGGAAATCTTCGTCCGAACACTGACCGAGAAGCTTCTCACCTTCGCGCTCGGCCGTGGAGTCGAGTACTATGATGCCCCGGCGGTGCGCGAGATCGTTCGGCGGGCCCGCGTGCGCGACTTTCGGTTTTCTGCGATCCTCCTCGAGATCGCCCAGAGCACGCCCTTTCAGATGAGGACGACGCGATGACCTCGCGATCACGAGATTCGAGCTCGAGCTCGAACACGAACACTCCGGCTGTATCGACGAAGAGCGCGATGCCGCGCCGGACGTTCATCCGTGGTGTGTACGCGACGATCGCTCTGCCGCTTCTCGATGCGATGATCCCGTCGCTGACTCCGGCGGCAGAGACGCCGGCGGCGTCGCGACACTTGCGTCGTCTCGGCTTCGTCTACATGCCGATGGGAAGCGACATCGATCGCTGGACGCCGGCTACTCCTGACGGAACGAAGGCGACGCCTGACCGAAAGGAGGAGGCTCAGGCTGGCTCCTGGACGCTCGACAAGCTGTCCCCGAGTCTCGAGTCCCTCGAGAGCGTCAAGAAGAAGGTCGCGGTCATCAGCAACCTCGAGCTGATGAACGCCTACCCCGGCACGCACGCGACGTCGAACTCCGCGTTCCTCAGCGCTGCGAAGGCGAAGTGGACCGAGAGCAGCGACTATCGCCTCGCGACGACGGTCGATCAGATTGCGGCAAAGAACATCGGCCAAGCGACCCGCTTGCCGTCGCTCGAGCTCGCGATGGACCTGCTGCAGACGGTCGGTCAGTGTGACAACGGCTACGCTTGCGTCTACCAGAACAACTTGTCGTGGTCGTCACCGACGACACCGCTTCCCGCCGAAGCACATCCGCGACTCGTCTTCGAGAAGCTCTTCGGAGAGGGAGGGACTCCCGAAGAGCGTCGTGCATCGCTGAAGCGAAAAGCGAGCTTGCTCGATTGGATGAGCGAAGACATCTCGAGGCTACAGAAGACGCTCGGATCGGCGGATCGCACGAAAGTCGACGAGTATCTCGAAGCCGTGCGTGAGGTCGAACGACGCGTTCAGAGAGCCGAAGCCGAGGCCGAGAACGCACCTGCGACCGGCGTCGAACGTCCCCTCGGAGTTCCCGAGCTCTACGGCGATCACTGCCGATTGATGTTCGACCTCCAGGTGCTCGCGCTTCAGGCCGACGTGACGCGCGTGATCACGTTCCAGATGGCCCGCGAGACGAGTAATCGAACCTACCCCGAGATCGGCGTGCCGGACCCGCACCACCCTTTGACGCACCACGGTGGCGACAAAGAGAAGATCGCGAAGATGGCGAAGATCAATCACTTCCACGTCTCGCTCTTCGCGTACTTCCTCGAGAAGCTCGACGGTGTGCGCGAGGGCTCGGGTTCGCTGCTCGACCACACGCTCTATCTCTACGGCAGCGGCATGGGCGATCCGAACCTCCACGATCACACGAACCTTCCGATCCTCGTCGCCGGTGGTGCGGCCGGCAAGATGCGCGGTGGGCGCCACATTCGCTACGAGAAGGCCGAGCCGCTCGCGAGTCTCCACCTGACGCTCCTCGACAAGGTCGGCGTCGAGCTCGAATCCTTCGCTGACTCGAACGGAAAAATCGACGAGCTCTTCGGGCCGCTGTCGGTGTAGCTCGTCGTGTCGTCGCGTGCCCTCCTTCTCGTCGTTTTCGCTCTCGTGACGCCCGATCTCCGATCGAGCTCCGAGGCGCCTCTCGCCGATGCGGTCGAGCGTCGTGAGTTCGATCGTGCGGCGAAGCTTCTGGCTGAGGGGGCCGACGTCAACGCGGCCCAAGTCGACGGGATGACCGCGCTCCACTGGGCTGTCGCGTTTGATCACGCGAAGACCGTGAAAGCCTTGCTCGCTGCGGGGGCGAAGGTGGGCACGAAGAATCGCTATGACGTTCCTCCGCTTTCGCTCGCGTGCGAGGCTGGAAACGCGGAACTCGTGGGAGCGTTGCTCGATGCCGGAGCCAGCGTGAAGGCGGCCCTGCCGGGTGGTGAGACGCCACTCCTGACCGCGTCGCGGTCGGGTTCGGTCGAGGTCGTCCGTGCTTTGCTCGACAAGGGCGCCGAGATCGACGTGACCGAGCGTCGCGGGCAGACCGCGCTGATGTGGGCCGCCGCGGAGGGGCACACGGACGTCGTTCGACTGCTGGTCGAGCGGAAGGCTGAGGTAGACATTCGCCTGCGTTCGGGGTTCACGGCGTTTCTGTTCGCCGTGCGCGAAGGTCACATCGACGTCGTCCGAGCCTTGCTCGCTGCCGGCGTCGACGTCCACCAATCGCTGCAACCCGGTCGACCGTCCGGGAGCGGCGCGTGGAAGAAGGCGGGTGCAAAGGAGACGAGCGCGCTCCTCCTGGCCATCGAGAACGCTCACTTCGAGCTCGCGCTCGAGCTCTTGAAAGCGGGAGCGAATCCGAACGACATGAGCTCCGGCAGATCTCCGCTTCACGCGATCGCGGGAGCTCGCAAGACCGAGCGTGGTGACGGCGCCAACGGAAATCCGCCTCCGGAAGGATCGGGTCGGGTCACGAGTCTCGAGTTCGTCGAGCACATCGTGAAGCGTGGGGCGAAGATCGATCAGCGCATCGCGAATGGGAAGTCGGCACCCGCGCTCGTCAACATGAAGGGGGTGACGCCCTTCCTCCTCGCCGCGAAGAACGCCGACGTTCCGTTGATGCTCAAGCTGCTCGACCTCGGCGCGGATCCGACGGTCGCGAACGTCGAGAACTGTACGCCGTTTCACGCCGCTGCAGGCATGGGCGTGCGCGCACCCGGAGAGGAGCCCGGGACCGAGGTGGAGTCTCTCGAGGCGATGAAGCTCCTCCTCGAGCTCGGTGCGGATATCGACGCCGTCGACCGGCGTGGGAACTCCGCGATGCACTGTGCGGCGTACAAGAGCGCACCGAACATCGTCCGCTTTCTCGTCGAGAACGGCGCGAAGATCGAGATCTGGAATCGCAAGAACAAGCGCGGTTGGACCCCTCTCGTCATCGCGCAAGGCTTTCGTCCGGGCAACTTCAAGCCCGCACCGGACACGATCGCTGCGATCGAGGACGTCATGAGAGCGGCCGGCGTGACGCCTCCTCCGCCACCTCCGCGGCGTCGTCGCTGAGCGTCCCAGCTCTTCTCAAGGTCGCGAGCGTGACATTTCACGACAAAGGTTCACAGCTCCACACGGGCTCTGAGTCTCGAAGGGTCGTACGATAGGTCTCGGTCAGATCAGTGCTCGATTCGAGAGTCGAGTCTTGAAGGAGGTCGCGATGACGAGTGCACGCACTCTTCGGTCGTTCCTGGCTGGGGGCGAACGATTTTGGTTCTTGGTGTTCTTGTTGGTGTGCGCGAGGGGCAACCTGCACGCTGCCGATTTTGTCCGCGGAGACGCCAACGTCGACGAGAAGGTCGACATGGCCGATGCGATCGGAACGCTCGAGTTTCTCTTTCTCGGGACGCGGCAGATCGAGTGTCTCGACGCGGCCGACATGGACGACTCGGGCGGTGTCAACATCGGCGATCCGCTATCGCTTCTGACGTATCTCTTCGGTGGAGGCGAGCCGCCACCGCCACCGCCACCGTCGGAGTGCGGTGAGGATCCGACGGACGACGCGCTTCTCTGCCCCGTCTTCGACCTCTGCCCCGTCGGCCCGGAAACCTCGAGCTGGCGCAGGCGTCTCACCTCTTGAATCGCATCGCCTGCGGGCTTTCGATCGGCGACTTGCCGCTCGTTCGGCGCCGCGCTCTGTGGCGGGTCTTCCCCGGCCGCGAGGCGCCACCGTCCGATTGGATGAACGCCGACTTCGACGACTGCGAGTGGCTCCCCCGTGTCGCGGGCTTCGGCTACAACTACGACGGCATCACGTCGTATGTGCAGGGGCCGCCGGGCGAGTACGTCACGCTCTACATTCGACGCGGCTTTACGGTCGCCGATCCTGCTGCGATCGAGAATCTCGTACTCGCGATGCGCTACGACGACGGCGTGGTCGCGTACCTCAACGGCGTCGAGGTCGTCCGCGAGAACGTCAGCGTCTTCAGCGGATCGCACACCTCCCGCGCAACCGATACGCACTCGGCCGACTACTTCGAGGAGTTCGACCTCACGTCGGTCAAAACCTTCTCGTTCCCGGACAGAACAGCCTCGCGATCGTCGTGCACGACGCCGATCCGAACGACGGCGGGTTCGCGATCGAGGCCGAGCTGCTCGCCCGAGAGATTCTCGCCGAGGAGAATCGACGCGCGAAGATCAAGGACCCGGTCGAGTTCGCGAACAGCTCGTTCAGCGTACGCCCGTGCAGGTTGTCGGAATCGATCTCGACGGATGGGACACGCACACGAATCAAGCCGGTGCCCTCGGCCAGCTCTTCCCGATGCTCGCGCAGGGCATGCAGGCGCTCTCGCGAGATTTGCGGGACCTGGGGGACGACGTCATCGTCTGCTCGATGACCGAGTTCGGCCGAACGTCTCGCGAGAACGGAAGCGTCGGTACCGACCACGCCGAGGCGACCGCGATGTTCGTCGCTGGCGGTGGTGTTCGTGGCGGTGTCTACAACTGCGACTCGGAGACGTGGAGCTCCGGCGACAGGTTACTCGACGGCGAACGGCCGGTACCTCGCGCACCGAACGGATTTCCGCGCCGTTCTCGGAGAGATCTTCCGGCGGCACTTCGGCGACTCGGACGAGGTCGTTCAGCAGTCGATTCCGACCTTCAGCGCCGCGGCTCGGGTGGATCCGAACGGTTTCACGCCGCTCGGTTTCCTCGAGTAGGATCTAACGCCGCGGTTGTTTCAGGCCTTCTAATTCGGGGTTCGGCCTCATGGGGTCGGCCCCGACCTCGTTTCGCCAGCGCCTGAGCTTCTCGAGAAGCTCGGCGGCCTTCTTCGGCTTCTCCTTCGCGAGATCGCGTGTCTCGCCGATGTCCTCGGCAAGGTGGAAGAGCTGGGTCTCGCCCGTCTCGAACGCTTCGATGAGCTTCCAGTCTCCGGCGCGCACGACTCCCGACGGAAAGCTGTGCGGGTGCCTGAGGTAGTGGGGGAAGTGCCAGTAGATCGCGTCGCGACGGAGCTTTCCCGTCCCGCGAAGGACGGGGACGAGGCTGCGACCGTCGACGTGCTGGTGCGGGCGAGACGGAAGCCCGAGGACATCGAGGATCGTCGGGTAGAAGTCCGTGCTGATGACGGGTTCGGCCGATGTCGTGCCCGGCTTCGCTCCACCGGGCCACTTGATGATGAGCGGAACGCGAATGCCACCCTCGAAGTTCGATCCTTTGTTCGCTCGCAGTGGCGCGTTCTCAGTCGCGCCGGCGAAGCCGCCGTTGTCACTCGTGAAGATGACGAGCGTACGTTCGTCGAGGTCGAGCTCCCGCAGCGTACCCAGCACGCGACCGACCGCGTCGTCGACACTCTCGACCATCGCCGCGTAGTGCGGCTTGCCCTGACGCTGGGCGGCGGGAATCTTCGCGTACTTCGCGACCTTGTCCTTCTTGCCCTGGAGCGGCGTGTGGACCGAGTAGTACGAGAGCATGACGAAGAAGGGGCGGTCCGCGTTCTCGCGGATGATCTTCTCCGTCTCTTGCGCGAGCCGGTCGGTGAGGTAATCCCCCTTCTTTCCCGAGAGCGGTGACTTCTTGAAGAGCTTCTTGCCCGTCGTCGGGATCTTCCAGCTGCCCTCGAACGGGTAGAAGTAGCTTCCCGGAGCGCCGTAGTCGCGGCCGGCGATGTTGATCTCGAAGCCCTGGTGCTCGGGATAGTAGTACGTCTCCGTTCCGAGATGCCACTTGCCGAGGAACGCCGTGCGGTAACCCGATTCGCGCAGGGTCTCGGCGATCGTCATCTCTTCGAGCGGGAGGTTCGAGAGATAGCGACCTTCGATCATCTTGTGCCGCTTGCGGTCCCAACGGCCCGACGGAAGCCACGTCGTCAAGAGGAGTCGCGCGGGGTACTTTCCCGTCATCACCGCGGCGCGCGTCGGCGAGCAAACGTTACACGCGGCGTACGCATCCGTGAACCGCATGCCTTCGCTTGCGAGTCGGTCGATGTGAGGAGTCTGGTAGTACGAGCTGCCGTAGCAGCCGAGGTCGCGCCAGCCGAGGTCGTCGACGAGAAAGAAGACGACGTTCCTCGGCTTCTTCGCATCGTCCGCGGCTGGAAGCGTGACATTTGAAGAAGTGAGAAACGTTCCCAGGAGAAGGGTCAAGAGAGAGGTGAGCTTCATGGCGCGTCGGGAGCTTGAATACCGGAACCGCGGACGGAATCGAGACTTGTCGAACCCCGTCAAAGCTACGGGAAGGCCCGCCATTGTGCTATGATTCGCGCATCAAAAGACGTCGATGGTTCGCGTGCAAGAGAGAACGAAAACTCGATCGATGTGGCGTCCGCTTACGGTTCTCGCCGTCCTCGTCGTGTGTCGAGCAGGACTCGCGGGTGAGGCGGCCTCACGTCATTGGGCTTTCGTGCCGCTGCGAAAGGTCGAAGCCCCTCGTGGTGCGACGGCGTCGATCGACGCCTTCATCGAATCGAAGCTCGCGGAGTCGGGTGTCAAGGCCTCGCCGTCCTGTGACGACGCGACATGGCTTCGCCGCGCCTCTCTCGATCTCGTCGGGCTCCCTCCGACCATCGAAGAGCAGGGAGCTTTCGCTGCCGACGAGTCTCCGGAGCGTTTCGAGCGTGTCGTCGATGATCTGCTCTCTCGCGCGCGTTACGGCGAGCGATGGGGACGCCACTGGCTCGACGTCGCCCGTTTCGCCGAGACGAAGGGCTACGAGCGCGACGAGACGATGCCGCAGGCGTGGCGTTTCCGCGACTGGGCTGTCGAGTCGTTCAACTTCGACGATCCCTACGATCAGTTTCTGACACATCAGCTCGCGGGAGACCTTCTTCCGCAATTCGACTCACGCAGTCAGATCGCGGCGATGTTTCTCAGTGTTGGTCCATTCGACACGATCGTTCAGAACAAGGACCGCGCGAGGTACGACCAGCTCGACGACGTCATCGCGACGACCTCGCAAGCGTTTCTCGGGATGACCGTCCAGTGTGCGCGTTGTCACGATCACAAGTTCGAGCCGGTAACACAGGTCGACTACTACCGTTTGCTTGCGGGATTCAGCTCGCTGCGGCTTCCAGCGCGTGAGCGCGACGTCGGAAGTTCTGCGGAGCGTGAAGCGATTCAGCGGAAGATCGAAGTCGCGCAGCGAGCGATCCGAAAGATCGAGGCCGAGTACGACGAGCTTCGTCGCAGCGTGCTCGAGCCCGTGTACCAGTCCGGGAAGTTGACGAACGGTCGCAAGCCTCGCGTGCGGGACCGAGATCGCCCGAAGGTGCTCGAGGTGTTCGCGGTTCCTTCGGAGAAGCGCGACAAGAAGCAGAAGAAGCTCCTCGATCGTTACCGCATCCAAATCCTCGATGATTTTCGCGACAGCGTCGCGGAGAAGGAGCGACGCGACGAGTTCGAGGCGCTGCGCTCTCGCGTCGAGGCGGCGCGGTCGGCGGTCGCCGGCCCGCCGAAGGCCTGGCTCTTTCCTGATTCGGGCAAGCCCTCGTCGACGAAGCTTCTCGTTCGTGGCGAAGTCGGACAAGAGGGGGAGGAGGTCTCGTTCGGATTGCTCGACGTCCTCGGCGAGAGCGCGTCCGACGTGAACCCCGATCTGAGACGACGACGATGGCTCGCCGATTGGATGACGGGCGAGGGGCGTGCTCTCGTCGCTCGAGTCTGGGTCAATCGAGTCTGGCAATACCACTTCGGCCGTGGGTTCGTGTCGAACGCGAACAACCTCGGTGTCAGCGGGGGCGATCCGAGTCATCCCGAGCTTCTCGAGTGGCTCGCGAGCTCCTTCGTCGAAAGCGGCTGGCAGACGAAGCGTCTTCAGCGAGCGATCGTGCTCTCGGACGCGTATCGTCGTTCTTCGCTCCCCGCTGCCGGTGGCAACGCGGATCCGGACAACCGCCTCTACTCCCGCTGGTCGGTCAGGCGTCTCGAGGCGGAGGCCCTCCGCGACTCGATGCTCGCGGTGAGTGGTCGGCTGGTCGCCCGAATGGGAGGCCCGGGTGTGTTTCCGCCGATCGACAACAAGGTCAACGGCGCATCGGCGGGCGACAACTGGAAGAAGTCGAACGAGAGTGACGCCGCGCGGCGTAGCGTCTACGTCTTCGCGAAGCGTGCGTTTCAGCTGCCCGAGCTCGGCTCGCTCGATCAGCCCCAATCCGAGGTCAGCTGCGAGCAGCGAAACGTCTCGACGACCGCGGTGCAGTCGCTACTCCTCCTCAACAGTCGTTTCGCGTGGTCGCAAGCCGTCTCGCTCGCGGAGAGATTGAAGGCCGCGGAGGAGGACGAAGAGGCACGGCTCGATCTCGCGATTCGCATCGTGCATTGTCGCGAGCCGCGCACGCGCGAACGAGAGTTGTTTCTCGCCTTTCTCGAGGAGACGAAGTCGAGCGAGGAGTCGAAGAAGCTCGACCCCTGGGCTTCACTCTGCCTCGTCCTTCTCAACACGAACGAATTCGCCTACTTGAATTGAGTCGAGCCGTGAACGCTCTTCCGTATCACTTTCCGTGTGGTCAGACGCGACGCCAGTTCCTCTGGCAGGCTGGAGCCGGCATTGTAGCTGACTCTGATCCTTCTAAAGAAGAG
>CAYZGY010000089.1:14456-15482 GCA_964478085.1 uncultured Planctomycetia bacterium | reverse complement strand
GGTGGCCATAGTGCTCTCTTCTGATTTCCTCGTGATAGATGGGGTCCGGCGAGAGCCGGGCCGCGGAGCTTGCCCGCGGAGCTTGCCCGCGGAGCTTGCCCGCGGAGCTTGCCCGCGGAGCTTGCCGCGAAGAGCGGAGCCGGCGGGCTACGTTCCTTGATCGGCCTCAGGATACTCGCAGTCGACCCCGATTGCCAAGTCGGCGAAGGGGCTGCCTGGGAGCGTGCTGCCACCCGAGAAGTCGGACGCTGAAGCACGCGATTTCACCTTGCGGGCACCTACGGACGCCCCATAATCCCGACCGCCACCCCGTCGCCCGCCGTCGCGTCCGAGAGAACTCATGGACGCGAACCGGTCCCTTCTCCACGAGTTCCGCGGCACCATTCTGGCTGTAGCGGTCGCCGTCGGAATCCTCGTAGCTCGTCAGGCGGTCCCCTCGGGCCTCGTCGGAGTTCTCGTGGCGACGATCGTGGTCGGATGGGCGGCATCGCCGGCGCTACGGCACTCCGTGCGACCCGGGGATGCAGCGTGGCTGCTGCTCTTCTCCGTCGGAGCTCTCCTTCGTACACCGACCCGCGAGCCGACCCGGCTCGCCCCTCAGCCGCTCGGTCAGCTCGTCTCGATCACGGGGCGTGTCATCGACGTCCCGCTCGTGCGTCGTGATACGAAGAGTTCGGCCGAGGTCCGCTTTCAGATCGAGGAGGTCGATCCGACGGACGGGGCCGCTCGACGCTTCGTCGTGCGTACTCGTGAACGGGAGTCGACTCCCGGCGACCAGCTCCGTGTCGAAGCGAGATTCTTTCCCGCACGAGGGGCTCGCAATCCCGGCGAGATCGACTTCGCTCATCGTCGACGTATCGCGGGAACGCTCACCGTTCCGGACGTCGCCGGGCTCGAGCGGATCGACGCGACATCACCCTGGCGTATCGAACACGCCGTCGGACGTCTTCGCGAGCCGCTCCACCCCTCGATCGAATCGATCATCTCGACCTCAGCTCCCCGGCTCCTCCTCGCGCTCCTCCTCGC
>CAYZGY010000089.1:5612-14446 GCA_964478085.1 uncultured Planctomycetia bacterium | reverse complement strand
GTGGTGTTCGGTTGTGTCTGCGCGAGAATCTCATCGCGACGGGAACGTACCACTTTCTCGCGATCAGCGGACTTCACGTCGCGATCGTGATGGCTTGGATGCTCCGTCTTCCACTGCCACGCGCGGGGAGAACGACGGTACGCCTCACTCTGCTCGCCGGCTTCGTCCTCCTCACGGGTGGGCACCCGCCGGTCGTGAGAGCCGCGCTGAGCTTCGCGATTCACGTCATCCTTTCGCGTATCGGCCGGCGCCCTCATGCGCTCAACACGCTCGGCTGGACGGCGATCGTCCTGATCGGCTCGGACCCGCTCCTCCTCTTCGAGGCCGGGTTCCAGCTCTCGTTCGCGGCGGTCGCGACGATCCTTCTGTGGACCGGCCCGCTCCTCGGTCAAGAGGAGGATCGGCGCGGCGAGCCTGCGGGTTCTCGGTCCGAGATCGATCTCGTCCCGGTGCACGCACGCAGCCGATCGAAGCGAATCGGTGCGGCGATCTGGCGACCGGTCTCGTCGTGCCTAGCGGCGTCGACGGCGGCCCTCGCGGGAACGGCTCCGGTCGCGGCGTATCACTTTCAGCGCCTCCATCCTCTCTCTCCGCTCTGGACGCTCCTCGTCTATCCGCTGGCTCTGGTGGTCCTCTGCGGAGGCTGGATCGTGCTCCTCGTCGAAGCGTTCATCCCCGCGAGCTTCGCGGGACGGCTCGCGGCCATACCGGTCGAAGAGGCCTGCGCTGCGCTCACGAGTCTCACCGAGGCTTTGGCCGAGGTCCCCGCGTCCTGTGTCCGCCTGCCGCGTCCGGGCCTCGCGCCGATTCTCGTTACAATCGCTCTCCTCGCCTTGGGACACGGGAGAAGATGGCGTCGAGGACTCATCTTCCTCGCGCTCGCCGCTCTCACTCTCCTCATCGCCGTCCCGCAGCGCGGCCGTCCGACGCGCCTCATCCACTTCGACGTCGGCGCCGCGAGCGCGACTCTGCTCGAGCTCGAGAACGATAGCAGCGCGTACCTCATCGACGCGGGCATCAGCTCTCCGGTGGACGCACGGCGCCTCGTCGACTCGTTGCTCTGCCTTGGACATCGTCGGCTGCGTGGCGTCTTCCTCTCGCACGCACATCGAGATCATGTCGGCGCGTTACCCGCGCTCCTCGAGGCCCTCGACGTCTCGGACGCGTACGTCACGGATCTCTTCGACACCTCGGAAGCGGGGCGAATCGTCGTCGAGCAGTTGCGTGCGCACGACGTCCGGGTTCATCGCGTCGCGCGGGGAGACGTTCTCACCCTCGCCGAAGATGTCCGAATCGAGATCGTCTTTCCCGCGTCGAAGGATCCACTGCCGCGACTACGTCGCGCTCCGAACGAATCGTCGCTCGGCTTTCGCCTCGTCACGAAGGGCGAATCGACCCTCTTCCTCGGCGATCTCGAAGAGCTCGGCCTCGCGCGGTTGCTCTCGGCGCGTGATGAACATTCACTCTCGTGCTTGCGCGCGGACGTGCTCGTCCTTCCTCATCACGGTCGACGCAACAAGCTGCTCGATGAGCTGATTCAGCACGTCCGTCCTGACGCCTTCGTCATATCGGGAGACGGACGAGGCGGCGCGGTCGAAAGGCTCGAGACGCTACGCCAGCGAGGGTTCTCCGCCAAGGCAACGTGGGAGAACGGGGCGGTGATTCAGCCTCTGCTTCGGGAATCACCGCTGCCGAAACTCAACTCCAGCTCTTCCCGGTGATCCTCTCGTAGATCTCGCGGTACTTGTCGGCGGTGCCCTGAACGATCTCCGCGGGCAGATCGGGCGCCGGCGGAGTCCGATCCCAGTCCGTGCCGAGCAAGTAGTCGCGCACGAACTGCTTGTCGAACGAGGGCTGGGACTTGCCCTCCTCGTAGAGGTCGCCGGGCCAGAAGCGCGACGAGTCCGGCGTCAGGACCTCGTCGGCGAGGACGAGCGTACCTTCGGAGCGCGTGCCCCACTCGAATTTCGTGTCGGCGAGAATGATGCCGCGTTCCCGCGCGTAGTCGGCGGCCTTCGTGTAAACCTCGAGGCTCTTCGTGCGCAACTCGTTCGCGCGCTCCTCGCCGAGCATCTCGACCACCGTCGAAAAGGGGATGTTCTCGTCGTGACCGACCTCGGCCTTCGTCGACGGGGTGAAGATCGTCTCGGGAAGCTTGCTCGAGTTCTGCAGTCCCGCAGGAAGCGGCAGATCGCAGACGGTCTGCTTCTCCTGATACTCGACCCAGCCCGACCCCGCGAGGTAGCCGCGGACGATGCACTCGACGGGCTGGATCTCCAGCTTCTCGGCGAGCATGAAGCGGCCGCGCAGCTGCTCCGCGAACGGCTCGCAGCTCTCGGGGAGATCGGCGACGTCACTCGAGATCAGGTGGTGCTCGACGCCGAGCAGGTCGAACCAGAAGAGCGAGAGCTGCGTCAGCACGCGGCCCTTGTCGGGGATTCCCTGCGGCAGGACGACGTCGAAGGCGGAGATGCGATCGGTCGCGATGATCAGGTAGCGGTCGCCGAGATCGTAGAGGTCTCGGACCTTGCCGCGTCGAATCAGCTCGACACCGGGAAGATTCGACTCGCGAAAAACCTCGGCAGAGGTGCCCTCGGCGGAACTCATTTCAAGTCTCCCGTCCCTGTGAGAGTTCAGATGCCTATCCCTTCGCTCGATGCCGCGCCTTCTCTTGCTGAATCGCGATCAGCTCCGCAGCCGGAGTTCGTCGCCGCGGGGCGGCACGTGCTTCCTTCAGAGCCACGGCGGTCGGGGATTCCTCGCGCTCCGGCAATTGCCGACGCCAGAGGCGCTGAGCATAACAAAAGGCAATGGCGAGGGCATCCGTCACGTCCGCTGGGCCCGGATTCCCGTCGAGCTCGAGGAGCCGGACCATCATCGACTGAACCTGTGTCTTCGAGGCCCGCCCGTTGCCCGTGACCGTCTTCTTGACCTCCGCCGGCGAGAATTCACCGATGTCGAGGCCGTGGAGCGACGCGGCGAGCAGCCCGACTCCGCGGGCTTCCCCCACCTTGAGCACGCTCTCGAAGCTCTTCCCGTGGAATACGGTCTCGACGGCGAAGACCTGCGGCTCGTGCTCGGTAACGAGGCGTCCCAGCTCGGCGTGAAGGTGGCGGAGGCGGTCGGCCATCGGCGGCGCCTCCTTCGATCCGGGCGAGACGAGCCGAATCGCTCCGCAATCGACCAGGCGGGCCGTCCGGCCCTGGGTCGCGTCGATGACACCGAATCCAGCGACGCGCGTTCCGGGATCGAAACCGAGGATGCGGAGAGTCTCGCTCATGACTTCACTACCTTCCGACGCGCATTGTAACGAAGCTCGGACGGAATGGTACACTCGGGCCATGAGCGGCTCGCGCTTTCGACTCCCGGACTCCGTGTTCACGATCGCGCTGCCGGTCGGCACGGTCATCGTCATCGCCGGCTCGATCCTCTTCCACCGCATCGTCGCCGTCGACGAGGGAGTCGCTTCGTGGACGATGGACCTGAGCGACCACATCGTGATTCGCAGCCGGCTGCCGAGGCCTTCGACACGACCCTCGGCCGACGACTTCGAGCGCGAGCTCCAGAGGATCGTCAAGTTCTGGAAGATCGAGCCGCCCGAGGAGCCGGTCGAGGTTCTCGTTTTCGCCGTCCGCAGCGAGCTCGAGAAGCTGACGGGCGAACCACTCGAGGGTTGCACGTTCGTCCTCGGATCTGGCGACGATGGACCTGGCGACGATGGACCTGGCGAGGGAGTTTCTCGCATCGCGATCGTCGACGGCATCTTCTTCGAGATCGGCGGAACGATCATCCATGAGCTCACCCACGTGTGCATTCGCGGTCACCTCGGCGGAGCGCTCCCCCGCGGTCTCTCCGAAGGCATCGCGACCTACACCGAAGCTCGTCTCGAGCTCGACGCTCCCGAGTTCTTCGAGGCGTCGGGTCTCGGCACCTCGAAGCGAATCGAGGTGCGCGACGTCCTCTACGACGAACGTTGGGATGCGCTCGAAGGCTCGGCGAGGATGCACTCCTACGCACACGCAGGCGCCTTCGTCCACGCGCTCCTCGAGGAAGGCGGAACACGACGATTCCTGCGTTTCTGCTCCGAGCTCCTCGAAAAGTCGCCCGACGAGGCCTTCGCCGGCAGCTACGAAACGACACTCGACGCCTGGCAGACGGAGTGGAGGGCCTCGCAGTAGCGTCGCGTCAATCGTGGTAGAGCGACTGGCGCCGTCGGAAGATGACGCGGATGGGAATTTCGTCGAAGTCGAGCGCGTCACGCAGAGCGTTCGCGACGTAGCGGCGGTAGTCGGGCGCGAAGAACTTCGTCTCGTTGACGAAGAGAGTGAAGACGGGCGGACACGTGCTCACCTGCGTTCCGTAGAAGATCTTCGGCACCTTGCTGCGGCGTGCCGGCGGCGGACGGTGCGCGACGATCGCCTCGATGACGCGATTGATCTCTCCCGTCGACGCTCGCTTCGACGCCTTCTTGTAAAGGTTCTGGGCGAGGTCGATGACCGACTGGATATTGCGGGACTCGGTCGCCGTCGTGAACGCGATCGGCGCGTACGACATGCCGGGCATCAGCTTCTCGAGGTAGTCGGCCCACTGGCTCGTCGCCACATTCTTCGGCGCGAGGTCCCACTTGTTCGCGACGAGCACGCAGACTTTGTGCGCCTCGGCGATGGTCTGGCCGAGCTTCTTGTCGGCGCGTGCGATGTCCTTGCTCGCGTCGAGAAGGAAGAGAACGAGGTCGGCGCGCTGAATCGCTGCGAGAGTGCGCACCTGACTGTAGAACTGGATCGAGTCCTTGAGCCCCTTGCGACGCTGGATACCGGCGGTGTCGATGACGATGAACTCGCGACCGTCCTTCTCGAAGCGCACGTCGACCGCGTCGCGCGTCGTGCCCGGAATCTCGCTGACGATGACGCGCTCCTCCTGCGCGAGCGCGTTGACGAACGTCGATTTGCCCGCGTTTTGACGACCGACGACCGCGATCTTCATCACGGGGTCGACGTCGACGTCACCCGTCGGCCAGACCTTCTCCGTGATCGCGTCGAGCAGGTTTTTCGAGCCCCAGCCCTCGGCGGCACTGACGGGGAGGGGATCGCCGAGGCCGAGCGTGAGGAACTCGTGGATGTCGGGCTCCTGCTTGTCGGAGTCGACCTTGTTCGCGACGAGGATTAGGGGAACCTCTTCCGAACGCGAGCGCAGACGCTCGGCGACCTCTCGATCGAGCGCGGTCATGCCGTCGCGCACGTCGACGAGGAAGAGGATCAGGTTCGCGCCCTTGAGAGCGAAATCGATCTGCCGCTCGACGTGATCCTCGAGATCGTCGCGATCGACGATACCGATTCCGCCCGTGTCGACGAGCTCCATCATGACGTCCTTGTGCTCGACGAACGTCGAGATGCGGTCGCGCGTCACTCCAGGAGTATCGTCGACGATGGAGATGCGCTCTCCTGCGAGACGATTGAGGAGCGAAGACTTGCCGACATTGGGTCGACCGACGATGGCGACGACGGGGAGACTCATGTCGTCTCCTTTCTGTTCCGATTTGCTGCGGCAGCGATTCCTCTCGAGCGAATCTCTTCGAGCTCGCTCGCGTCGAGACGTAAGAGCGCCGCGTCGAGAATTCCGATGTGCGTCTTCGCGTCGACGACGCGAGGCTCGCCGGTCGGCCCGATGAGAATCTCCTCCGCGAGCTCGCGGAGAGGTATCTCGCGCACCTCGAGGCACTCGGAGTCTTCGAGAGAGCTCTCTCGGAGCTCGAGATCCTCCGCCAGAAAGTAATGCATGCGTTGGTTCGAGAGACCGGGAATCGTCAGACGAGTCGCGAGCGGCGTCCAGCTGCTCGCCGTATAGCCCGTCTCTTCCTGCAGCTCACGCCGAGCACAGGCGAGTGGCCCCTCACCCTCCTCGATGCAGCCGGCCGGAATCTCGTGGAGGAACCCTTCGACCGAGTTGCGCAGCTGCTCGAGAACGACGACGCGCGCGCCTCTCTCATCCACGGCGGGAAGCAACGGAACGATCGAGACGACGTCGGGGAGGCTCAAGACGTCGTGCGTGCACTCGACTCCCGTCGGCAGGCGAAACCTCTGCGCATCGATGCTGACGATCGAGCCGTCGAATTTGCGTTCGCGCTCGAGGACGACGAAGTCATCCGTCTTACGAATCCCGCGCATCGTTCTCCTCCGTGCCAGGCTCAGTCCTGCCTCTCTCGAGGTGCGCGAGCAAGACTCCGATGTCCGCCGGCGTCACGCCCGAGACGCGCGACGCTTGCCCCACCGAGACGGGGCGCAGCTTCGCGAGCTTCTCGACTGACTCGTTGCGAAGACCGACGATCGACTCGTAAGGAAAGTCCTCGGGAATCGGCCGAGTCTCGAGAGTTCGAAAGCGCTCGACCTCGCGCATCTGTCGATCGATGTACGCCGCGTACTTGATGTGAATCTCGACTTGCTCGCGCGCCTCTTCGTCGAGCTCGGGAAACTCGAGATCCGGAGCGAGCGCACTGACGGTCTCGAGCGTCTCGTCGGGTTGCCGCAGACGACGCGTGAGCGTCTTGCCCTCCACCATGCGTCCGTCGAGAAGGTCACAGGTCTGTCGAATCGAGTCACGCTTCTTCTCGAACCGAGAGAACGCCTCATCGTCGACGAGCCCCAGCTTGCGACCGATCTCGGTGAGGCGCAGATCGGCGTTGTCGCTGCGCAAGAGAAGGCGATACTCGGCGCGCGACGTGAACATGCGGTAAGGCTCGAGCGGGCACTCCTTGACGAGGTCGTCGACAAGGACGCCGATGTACGCTTGCGATCGATCGAGGATCAACGGATCCTCGCCACGCAGCTTCAGAATCGCGTTGACTCCCGCGAGAAGCCCCTGCGCGGCCGCCTCCTCGTAGCCGCTCGTGCCGCAGATCTGGCCGGCGAAGTAGAGCCCGTCGACCAGACGCGTCTCGAACGTCGGACGGATCTGCGTCGGCGGGAAGAAGTCGTACTCGACCGCGTAGCCGTACTGCGTCACCTCGGCATCACGCAGGGCCGGGATCGATCGCAGGATCGCGTCCTGGACGTCCTTCGGGAGGCTCGTCGAGATGCCGTTGAGGTAGATCCAGCTCGTGTCGAGACCTTCGGGCTCGAGGAAGATCTGATGGCGATCCTTCGACGCGAAGCGAACGACCTTGTCCTCGATCGAAGGACAGTAGCGTGGTCCGACTCCCTCGATCTGTCCCGAAAACATCGGTGCGCGGTCGAGATTGGCGCGAATGACCTCGTGCGTCTCCTCGCAGGTGTAGGCGACGTGACAGGGAATCTGGGACAGCGGAATCTCCCGTGTCGAGAACGAAAACGGCGTCGGTGGATCGTCGCCCGGCTGAACGGTCGTTTCCGAGAAGTCGACGGTCGACTTCTCCACACGTGGCGGTGTGCCCGTCTTGAGACGCCCGCGCTCGAAGCCGAGGTCCTGGAGCTCGTCACTGAGTCCGTAGGCCGCATCTTCACCGACGCGGCCGCCCTCTTCCTTCTCCTCGCCGAAGTGCATCAAGCCGCGAAGGAAGGTGCCGTTCGTCAGGATAACCTTGCGCGTGGAGATCGTGCTTCCGTCGTCGAGTCGAACACCCGCGACCCGTCCCTCGCTTCCGGTCGTCGTGTCGCTCGACTTCTCGACGACGAGCCCTTCGACCTTCGACGCGACGACGCTCAGTCCCGGGCACGCCGCGACGACGCCCGACATGCGATCCTGGTAGACGTGCTTGTCGCACTGTGCACGGGGAGCGCGAACGGCCGGCCCCTTGCGCGTGTTGAGGAGGCGAAATTGGATGCCCGCGGCGTCGGTCGCCTTTCCCATCTCGCCGCCGAGCGCATCGATCTCGCGAACCATCTGTCCTTTGCCGAGCCCGCCGATCGCGGGATTGCACGACATGCGACCGATCGCACGCGTGTCGAACGAGACGAGCGCGGCACGCACGCCCCTGCGAGCCCCCATCCTAGCTACGGCGAGCGCGGCCTCGATGCCAGCGTGTCCCCCTCCTACGACGACGACGTCAAAGTCTGCCTGCTCAGAGGACATCAGCTCGCCTCCGCTCTCCGGCTCCCGCTCCGAAAGGAACCGAACCGAATCACGCCTTCAAGATTCTTCGACCGATGCGCCGACCTTGTTACGAAACGCGACGCGGCCGCCGATGCCCGCGAGCGTCCGGAAGTAGCTCGGAAACGACTTGGTGACGACCTGCGGCTCCCGGATCACGATTCCTGGAACCATGAGGCCGACGAGCGAAAACGCCATCGCGATTCGATGATCGCCCCACGTGTCGATCTCGGCACCGTGGAGCTGATCGGGATCGAGCGTGCCTTCGATCTCGAGACCGTCGTCGAGCTCGCGCACCACTGCGCCGATCTTCGAGAGCTCGGTCGCGACACTCGCGATGCGATCACTTTCCTTGTGACGCAGATGAGGAACGCCGCGCAGGCGGGTGCGGCCGCGCGCGAAAGCCGCGACGACCGCGAGGGTCGGCACGACGTCGGGGATATCGGCGCAGTCGCAGTCGATCCCACGCAGGAGTCCGCGTGCACCGGAGACCGTGACGACGTCGGGGTCCTTCTTGACGTGGCACCCCATCTCCGCGAGCACGTCGGCCGCGCGCAGATCGCCTTGCTCCGATTCCTTGCCGACTCCTTCGACGCGCACGGTATCGCCCGTGATCGCGGCAGCGGCGTAGAAGTAGCTCGCGGTCGACGCGTCGCCTTCGACGAAGTGGTTGCGGCGTCGGACCTCCACCGGCGTGAGCCCACACGCCTCGGCCATCCGATCCATCTGGCGCTCGTAGGCGAACGTCCTCTGGGGCGCGCCGAAGCCGCGGA
>CAYZGY010000089.1:0-5602 GCA_964478085.1 uncultured Planctomycetia bacterium | reverse complement strand
AGCCTGTGTAGGTTCGGCCCGCAGCGACTCGGAAAATCGGCTGCCCGTCGGCCGCACCATCGTCACGGAAGGCCTTCGCGCCGAACTCGTTCATCACGCGAAGGGTGAGATCGACGTAGGGGCTCGAAACGAGAGGTCCGACGATGCGAACCGCGACACGACGCTCGGCGAACGGCGCGACCATCAAGAGCGCCGAGATGTACTGGCTCGACGTACCGCCCGAGATGTTGACCTCGCCACCGCGAAGTCGTCGACGCCCGACCGTCACCGGAGGACAACACCTCCCCGACTTAACCTCGGCCCCGAACAACATGATCCCATAGAACAGCAACGAGATCGGTCGCTCGCGCATCCGATCGTCACCGTCGACGACGTACTTGCCCTCGGCGATGGTCAGCGCGGCCGTCAGGAAGCGCGTCGCTGTCCCGGCGTTTCCGAGGTAAAAGCTTCCCGACTTGATCGGGAAGTTCCCGGCACACCCGATGATCTTGACCTCGAGACCGTCGCCGCGATCCTGCGGAGTCACCTCGATGAGGACACCGAGCTTCTTCAGCGCCTCGATGAGGTGGCGAGAGTCGTCACAGTCGAGCGCGTTCTTCAGCGTACTCGGCCCATCGGCGCGCGCCGCGACGAGTAGCGCACGATTGGTCAGGCTCTTCGAGCCGGGGAGGTACACCGTCCCGCCGAACGCGGAACGCACCGGGAGAATCTCCACCGTCGTTGCCGAGGGCGGAATGTCGGGAGATCTGCCGGAGGGTGTCTGCGGAATCTGGGCGGTCATCGGTCTTCTGGAAGGCGGCTGAACAAATACGAACCCGCAATTATAGGAGCGCTCTTCGGGGAGTCAATCAGGGCAGAGCGGTGAGCCGATAGAGAAGGGAGGAACCGCACCCAGGAGGAGCCGAAGTGGGGATCGATCAAAAGAACCTGTCCAAGACGACGCGTCGGCACTTCGCCAAGGAGGCGCGAAAGCGCAAGATTCGGCGCATCCGCCAAGGATCGCTCTTCGTCGTCCTGCTGGGCGTGATCTTCTGGGCCGTGCTCACCCACCGCGCCGATAACCACACGTTCGCGTGGGATCGTCCGGTAACCGTCGCGTTCATCGCCCTCCTCGACCAGGGCCAGGGAGAGTCCGACGCGAGCGACGCTCGGTTCGTCGATCGGTTCCTCTCCCGCGCGGCCGCCCCGCGCGACAATCTCCGCGCGGTCGAGGAATGGATGCAGAGGGAATACACGCGACACACGGGCCTGCCCTCCCCGGCGTTCGAGTTTGCCGTGCGTGGCCCGGTGCGTCTCGAGACGGCCCCACCGCCGATTCCCGATGGCCACGAAGGCTTCTGGAATCGCTGGGGCAAGACGCGCGCCTTCATGAACTACTTCGAGGATCTGCGCGCGCGCGAAGACCTGATGCTCGGCTCCTACGACGTCACGGTCTTCATCTACTTCTACGACTTCTACGACAAGTCGCGAAGCGCGATGTTCGGGCACCTCGAGTCAATCGCGAATCGTCGCAGCCGCACAGGTGTCGTCTTCGCGCCGATCAGCATGGATCTTCGCGGCAACACGTGCGCCGTCATCGCTCACGAGCTCTGTCACACGCTCGGCGCGAGCGACAAGTACGACGGCAACCAGAGCGTCCATCCCGAAGGCTTCTACGAACCGAATCGTCAGCCGCTCTACCCGCAAGAGTTCGCCGAGATCATGGCACTCGGTATTCCGAGGCAGCCCGGCAAGGACGAGCTCATCACCGATCTCGATCAGTGCCGCGTGAACGAGATCACGGCGAGCGAGATGAACTGGATGCCTTCCGCTCCGTAGCGTCGATCTCGCGGAGAGAAATGTCGCAGCACACGTCTCGGCGCATCTGCCCCTTCGCGTATTCGCGACGGCAGACGTCGCAGCGAAGCGTCCGCTCTCCAGCGTTCGCCCTCGGAGCTTCGCGCGGAGGGATCTTGCCGAAGGCCTCGACTTCGGGACTCGGTGTCGGCACGTCGTCGACCGCCGGCTCGTCCGCACTCGCCCCGGTCCGGTCCGCAGAATCCCTGAACGCAGCCGCCTCCGCGACGCCGCTGTCGCTACTCGCGAAAGGATTGCGCCAGACGGCAAGTCCGCCGACCGCGACGAGGAACAGGACCGCGATCGTCGCGGCGAGCCGCCGCGTGAGAAGTCCTCCTGACGATCGACGCCCGCCAAGACGATGCTGACTGACGACGGTCGCGTCGTCCGGAAAGAACAACGTGCCCGTGTCCAGCAGGAGATCGCAGCACTCGGTCGCGCTCGAAGGACGCTTGTCGAGCTCCTTCGCGAGCAGCTTCATCGCGAAGCGCTCGATCTTCGTCGGGATCTTGAGGTCCGGGCGAATCTTCGCGAACGGCGGTGGTGGCGTCGAGAGGTGCGCCATGACGATCTGACGCATCGAGCGTCCGACGAACGGCGCCTTTCCGGTGAGCAGCTCGTAGAGCACCACGCCGAGCGAGTAGAAATCCGATCGCTCGTCGACCGAGTCGCCGCTCGCCTGCTCGGGTGACATGTACTTCGGCGTCCCGATGACGCTGCCCTGCGTCAGAGTCTTGGCGTCACCGGCGTTCGCCTCGAGGATCTTGGCGATTCCGAAATCGAGAATGCGGACTTGATCTCCATCTGCCGTCGATGCGAGCAAGATGTTGTCCGGCTTGAGATCACGGTGCACGACGCCACATCGGTGCGCCTCGCTCAAGGCCTCGAGCACGGAGTAGACGACCGTGCAGGCTCGTGCGGGCGAGAACGCTCCCTCCCGCTTGATCACGGACTTGAGCGTCTCTCCGGGAAAGTAGTCCATCGTGAAGAAGAGAAGCTCGTGCTCGGTGACCCCGAAGTCGCGAATCTGCACGATGTTCTCGTGCGTGAGCTCCATCGCCACTTCGACCTCACGCAAGAAGCGATCCTGGAAGCCCTTGTCGGTCGAAAAGCGCGGGTGGAGGATCTTCAACGCGAAGAGGTTCTTCTTCTGCAGAATCAGGTGGCGCACCTTGTACACCACGCCCATCCCGCCTTCGCCGAGGACCTTGAGCACCTCGTACTTGCCGTTGAGGACCTTGCCGATCAGGAGGGTCGGATCCTGCGCGATATCACCGAGCTGATCCTTTGCGATTCTCCCGAGGGTCCTTTGACACGCGTGGCAGTCCCTCGCGTCGAGCTTATTATGATGTCCGCAATGAGTGCAGATCCGCATGTTTGATTGCCCCGATCAACCGCCCTGTCCGGTTGCCTGATCGACCGCCGTGATCGATCGCGACGTGCTTACGACGCGCTCTCGACGGCTTCCTTCTGCCCACCGGAACCAGCGACCTGGCCCGTCGACGCGTCGTAGAACCGTTCGCCACGCGCCGCCATGATCTCCATGCGTTCGCAGGGAGCGAGGCGCGGCTCGCGGAGGCTCTGCAGCCCGTCCAAGACCTGCGCGACGCCCAGGCTGTCCGCGTAGCGAAGCGGCCCACCGCGGAACGGCGCGAAACCGGTTCCGAAGACCATCGCGAGATCAGCGTCCGACGCCTTCTCGACGATGCCCTCCTCCAGCGCGCGCACGCACTCGTTGACCATCGGATAGACCAAGCGCTTGACCCAGAGCTCGGGAGCGTCCGGCTTGAAGTCCGATCCTCCCGTTCCCCCGAGGCGTAGCATCTCGGAGTTCGGCGACGTGTTTTTTCCTTCGTGGACGTAGAACCCGCGGCCGGTCTTCTTGCCGAGCGCCTCGGGGTTCTCTTTGAGCTTCGCGAGCAGCTCCGGCGGACGCGCGCGCTCGCCGAACGCTTCGTGAAGAATGATGCCGACCTTCGCCGCGACGTCGAGACCGACCTCGTCGATGAGCTCGAAGGGACCCATCGGCATGCCGAAGCGCTTGATGCACGCGTCGATCGCCGTCGGAGAGTAGCCTTCCTCGAAGAGGCGGACGGCCTCGTTGAGGTACGGACCGAGCACTCGATTGACGAGGAAGCCCGGTCCGTCCGAGCAGCGCACGGGGACCTTGCCGAGCTTGCGCGCGAAGGCCTCGACCGCTGCGACGGCCTCGTCGGACGTCTTTTCGCCGCGGATGACCTCGACGAGCGGCATGCGGTCGACCGGGTTGAAGAAGTGCAGGCCGACGACGCGTTCCGGACACGTCGCCGCGCTCTGGAGCTCGTTGATCGACAGGGCCGACGTGTTCGACGCGAAGACCGTGTCTTCGGAGACACAAGCCTCGACCTCGGCGAGCACCGTCTTCTTGATGTCCATGTTCTCGACGACGGCCTCGAGGACGATCGGCGACTTGCCGAGCCCCGTGTACTCCGTCGTTCCCGAGATGCGGGCGATGCAGTTGTCCGCATCGGATCGCTTCATGCGGCGGCGCTTGACGCCCCCCCGGTAGAGCTCGGCGATCTTGCCGAAACCGAGCGAGAGCGCCTCGCGACCGATGTCCTTCATGCGCACGCGGAAGCCCTTGCGCGCCATCAGGGCAGCGAGGCCGCCCCCCATGACGCCGGCTCCCAAGAGGCCGACGTGCGCGCCCGAAGTCGTGCAGGCCTCGTCGGCCGCCGGCTTCTCGCCCGAGGACTTCGAGCCGCGACGCGCCTCTTCGCTCGTCAGGAAGAGATCGATGAGATTCTTGCAGACGCTCGACGCGATGAGCTCGCCGACGAGCTTCGCTTCGTGCTTGAGCCCCTCCTCGAGCGAGAGCCTCGATCCCGCCAGCACGGCCTCGAGAGCTCGGTACGGCGCCGGGTAGTGAGGACCGGCGCGCCGGTCGATGTCCTTGCGCGCCTGACGGCGGATCAGTGCACGCCCGGGCGGCAGCCACTCGAGCAGACGCATGATGAACTTGTTGCGGTTGCGCTTGCGCGGAGTGTACGACTTGCCCCCGCCGTCGATCGCCGCCTTCGCGAGATCGATCGCCGCCTGACGCAGGAGACCGGGGTAGGTCACCTGATCGACCATGCCGATCTTGAAAGCCTTGCGGAAGTCGACGGGCTTGCCTCCCAGGATCACGGGAAGCGCCGACGAGATGCCGATCAGACGCGGCAGGCGCTGCGTCCCGCCGAAGCCTGGCAGGATGCCGAGCTGGACCTCGGGGAGGCCGATCTTCGTCTTCGGCGAGTGGCTCGCGACGCGAAGATCACACGCGAGCGCGAGCTCCGTTCCGCCACCGAGGCACATGCCGTCGATCGCGGCGATCGTCACGGCCTTCATCGTATGAAGCTTGTGAAGCACCGACTGGCCGAGTCCGGCCTTGAGGGTCGCGGTGTTCGAGTCGTTCACCGAACGGATCTCGTTGATGTCCGCACCGGCGATAAACACGCCCGAGTCGGGCTTGCCGCCCCAGACGACGAGGGCCTTGAGCTCCGAGTCCTTGTCGAGCTCCGTCAGGATACGGTCGAGATCCTCGAGAACCGTCTCCGAGAGCTTGTTGAGCTTCTCCTCGGGCAGATCGAAGACGAGGAATCCGATACCGTCGCCCGCGTCCTCGAGCTTCCAAGCGCCTGTTTTCGTCAGCGTCGAGATATCGATCATCACATCCCCTCCACGACTACGGCACCACCTTGACCGCCACCGACGCAGAGCGTCGCGAGCCCGAGGCCGCCGCCGCGCG
>CAYZGY010000088.1:12569-15501 GCA_964478085.1 uncultured Planctomycetia bacterium | reverse complement strand
ACTCTCGTACGTTCGCAGTGTCTCTTCCCACGTCTGCTCCCGACCGATCGCACGCTGAACCTCGGGCGACTTGTCCTGGACGCCGAGGCTGACGCGGTCGACACCGCAGTCGATCATCGCGTCCACGTGTTCCTGCGTGGTGACTCGCGGGTCGATCTCGATCGAGAACTCTTGCGGGTCGTCGACGTCGAACGTCTCCCGAAGAGACGAGACGAGGCGGCGGAACTGCTCAGGCGCGAGCGAAGACGGCGTCCCGCCACCGAGGTGGACGAATTCGCAACGCCGCCGCGAACCGAGGTGGTCGCCGACGATCCCGATCTCACGACAGAGGGCCTCGAGGTACGTCTCACGGATCGACTGGTTGCGCGTCGGCACGACGAAGCAGCCGCAATAGTCACAGCGTCGATCGCAGAACGGCACGTGAACGTAGATTCCGACCTGGCGTCGCGTGTCGAGATCGGCGAGATCGGCGCGATGCGTCGCAGGATCGATCGAATCCGCGAAGCGGTTCGCTGGGGGAAAACTCGTGTACCGTGGGGTTTCTCCCCCGAAAGCCTCGAGAAGCCGTCTTCGTTCCATCATCCGTCGCTCCCTTACGAAATTCGAATCCGCGAAGACGTGCCGAAAAGAGCAAATTCGAGTCCAGACGACGCACGATCCGAAGATACCGAGAACGAGCCGTTCTCACGGCGTTCTCGAGGGTTTGCGGTGCGGAGTTTCCCACCGGTGCGCGGATTTCTCCCCACGCGGACTGACGCAGAAACTGTCGCATCCCGCGAAACGCAAACTTCCGCGCGATTGGCACCCTACGTGCAATTACCGGGATAACCATTCGAACGAACACGTAGCAATGCAGCAACTTTCCAGGAGATAACGGAAATGCGTGCCTCACACGCCACCCTCGTCGTTCTGATCGCTCTCGTCCCTGCCCTCCTCTTCAGCGCCCCGCCACGCTCGTACCGCTACAGGACGACGAAGGTCACCGACGGCAGCACGATCTCCGGGCGCGTCGTTTTCGAAGGCGCAGCTCCCAAGATCATGATCCCCGTGAACAAGGACGTAAAGGTCTGTTGCAAGGCCGACAAGAAGGAGCGCCCGAGCGCCCGTATCCAAGTCGGCGAAAAGGGCGGCGTCAAGCACGCCGTCGTCTATCTGACCGAGGTCAAGAAGGGTAAGCCGTTCCCGAAGGAAGAGGTCTTGCTCAATCAGAAGGGTTGTACGTTCGAGCCGCACATCTCGTTCGTCCAGATGCGCAAGAAGATCAAGATCGCCAACGGCGACCCGGTGCTTCACAACGTTCACGCCTACCTGGGGGGTCGCGACGTCTTCAACCTCGCGCTGCCGAGCGGTACGCCACCCGTAGCGCAAGCCATGCGCAAGGCGGGCGTCGTCGAGCTCAAGTGTGATGCGGGACACGATTGGATGTCCGCATACATCTTCGTCGTGCAACACCCCTACTACGTCGTCACGGACGAGAAGGGCAACTTCAAGATCGACAATGTCCCGCCGGGCAAGTACACGCTGCGCGTCTGGCACGAGCGTTGGGACACGCTGCCGAAGTCGAACACGAGCAAGAAGACCGACGGCGGCGTTCAGCTCGACGTGCCGGTTACCGTCACCGCGAAGTCGACCCAGAAGATCGACTTCTCGCTCAAGCCGGACGGCAAGATCACCCAGCTGAAGGCGGCGCCGGCAGCTCCGTAATTCCATAACCCAACCACCGATTCACTTCTCTCCCCCTCTCTGATTCGATCCACATCCGCCCCCCACCTGACACGGAGTCCGACGGCCGCCCCACTCACCGACGGCGGCCAGAGTCACGGGCTCCGCGTCTTTTTTTGCGTCGTCAGTAGCAGGCCCGTGGAGCCTCGGCGCAACCGATCGCGAGGTCGGATGGTCTCCCCGTGGCATCGCAATCGGGAAAAGGGCACTCCGGCGCTTCGTGACCGAGGAAGAGATAGTTGAGTAGAGCGATCGCATCTCCGACGTCGAGCTGGCCGTCGGCGTTGACATCGCCGGCAGCCTCACAAGGCAACGGTTCGCCACCGAGAAAGAGCCACTCGAGCACCCGTATCGCGTCGGTGAGCGCAGGAACGAGGTCGCGGTCGACGTCGCCGCGGACGAAGAGGATCGGGTGCGGATCGTCGGACGGCTCTTGGACGATATCCAGGACGACGACGTGAAGAACGCGCCGCGGCGGTAGAGATCGTTCATGTGAGCTCCGACCGTCGCACGCAGAGTGGCCCAGAGAGGCTCGTCGTTCGGCTCGAACACGACCAACTCCGTTCCCTCGCGAATCGACTCCTCGAGCCCGAGCGCGAAACGACGGATCGCCACGTACCGGAAGTTGTGGTCGGACAAGAACGTCCGAGAGCCCCAGACGACGATTCCGTGCCCCGCGAGCCGGCGGATGGCATTGAGCCCCGCCGGATTGAGAAGAGCCTGCTCGTCCGAGGTCACCTCGCGCTCGACGTGCGCCGCGCCCTTGACGACGCCGGAGTCGATTCCTGCCGACGCCTTCCAAATGCCCCTCTCGTAGTCTGTTCGCGATGCTCGACGACGGCGTTCGGGCTCGCGCCTCGCGCGGCGTCGAGAATCGCGACGCGATCACCCGAAGCCTCGCAGTGATCGACGATCGCTGATTGGACCATAAAAGTCGTCCAGCCAGGCGCTGCGACTACCGAAACCTCATCGATCGACTCGAGGGGCGTAAGGCGCTCTCGATCTCGGCTCTCGTCTCGGATGCAGCTCGAACTACGAACAAACGTCGACCGCCGTTCTGAGAAAAAGCCCGCACGGAGCCCGCGAGCCACGCTGCTTCGACCGACTCCCCAGACTCGCCGAAAACGCGGCGAAACTCGGTCAGGCTCCCGATCTTGACCGGGTCGTGAAGCACGCCCGTGGCGGCCTCTCCGATCAGGGCCGCCACGCC
>CAYZGY010000088.1:0-12559 GCA_964478085.1 uncultured Planctomycetia bacterium | reverse complement strand
TCCGGGGCTTGTACCCCCCCGCGGGGGGGCCGTCCCCCTCCGGCCCCCCCACGCCGAGTGGTCCATCGACGATCGCGCATCCAGCGTCGACTCGCTGAGTCGACGAAACTAACGAGACAGAAACTCCGAGAATTACGGCGAGACGGGAACGCCGGGCGATTCGTTCGAGCACTTTCCTTCCTCCTGTGGGCGCCATCGTAAGGCTGTTCCGTTCCCTCGCAAAAAAATGGGGGGCGGGCTTCAACAGATCGTCAAGTCACGATATGTTGGATTGAATGGGCCGAAGACGAAAGCGACCCTACCTCGATGCTGATGCGCTCACGAACGCCGCCGAGTGCCTCAAGGTCCTCGCGCATCCGTCACGGATCCGGATGGTACAGCTTTTGCTCCAAGATCGTTACACGGTCGGCGAGCTCGCGGATGAGTGCGGAATCGCGAGCAATCTCGCCTCGGAGCACTTGCGGCTGATGGAACGCTGCGGGTTTTTCACCCGCGAGCGCGAAGGGAAGCACACGTACTACGAGATCGCCGAGCCGCACCTCGACAATCTCATGAAGTGCATCGAATCGCGCTTCGGCGCGTGAAAGGTTCGGTCGTTTCGCTCGTCCAGAAATATCGTCAGGTCGCGACTTGTTGATATTTCGAATCGGAAAGGAAAGAACCATGATCCGAAAAGCTCTCACCGCCCTCCCCGTGATCGCTCTCCTCGCAGGACTCGCCCTGACGGTCTCGTCGTGCAAGACTTGGCCCGCCATCCCGGTGTCCGAGCGGGCACTCGAGCCGTACGAGTGCGGAACGATCAAGCGCCTTCACACGCACGACGGAATCTTCGTCGCGAGCCAACCGGCCGAAGCGGATCTGAAACACGCGAGCGAAGCCGGCGTCAAGACGGTCATCAATCTCCGCAAGGACGGAGAGATCGATTGGGACGAGAGAGCGATCGTCGAAGGACTCGACATGACGTATCACTCGGTAGCTACATCGACAAGAGGAAGAAGTCAGACTGATGACCGCGACTCCCGTCTCTCCCGCAGAAATTCTTCGCCAGCGTGAATCCGGAACGGCGGTCGATTTTCTCGACGTCCGCACCTCGGTCGAGTTTCGTGAGGTGCACGCCGAGATCGCGCGCAACGTCCCACTCGACGATCTCGACCCCGACGAGATTTCGGCTCGCAAGTCCGAGAACCCCGACGAGATCACGTGCGTGATCTGTCACACGGGACAGCGAGCCGCGGTCGCACAAAAGAAGCTCGCGGCTGCGGGAGTCGAGAACGTCGTCGTCGTCGAGGGAGGCACGAAGGCCTGGGTCGACGAAGGCCTTCCCGTGGTTCGCGGCAAGAAGGCGATCGCGCTCGAGCGACAGGTTCGCATCGCCGCGGGATCTCTCGTCTTTGTCGGCGCGATGCTGACGCACTTCGTGCACCCCGGCTGGCTCGCGCTTCCCGCGTTCGTCGGAGCGGGACTCGTCTTCGCGGGAGTCACCGACACGTGCGGAATGGGCATGCTGCTCTCGAGGATGCCCTGGAATCGCGTCTGAGCGATTCGTTCTCGCCCTACTCGTCGAGGAGCGGCCGCGCCGTCCTTGAAGATCAACTCGCTGATGTTTCGAGCGAAGTCACCCTGCGACTCGCGCTTCGAAAGGTAGAGCCCGAAGCGCAGGATGTCCTCCTCGTAGCCGGCCATGTCACGCAAGAATCCCCCCATGAGAAGCTCTTCTTCCTGCCAGAGTCTCGAGAAGAGCTGCTGCTTTTCGCGATCGTTGATCTGAGCGAAGATCTTGATGATCGCCTCGTAGCCCTCCTCGCCTTCGCCGAGCAGGTCGGACCCCAGGCGCCAGAGCTCTTGGAGATCGCCCTTGGCGAGAATTCAGCTCGGGTTTCAGCCTCGTTCGGGCTTCACCGGGTAGACGCCATCGTCTCCGAAAGCGGTTCAAAAAAAAGTCCGGAGCCCCGTAGAATGCCCCGTATGAGTCCGACCAAGAGGCGAACGATCTGGGTTCTCGGGACGGTGGCCGTGCTGCTCGTGGCCTTCGCGTCTCGAAAGCCTCTCGCAGAGCAGTGGTACCTCTGGTCTCTCGGGTCGAAGGATGCGACGCAACGAACGGACGCGTTCTTCGCGCTCGGGGAGGTGCGCTCGGAGCGGGCCGTGCCGAAGCTCATCGAGATCATTCGAAAGGAGCGACGACCCCGCACTTCACCACTTGAGAGCGAGACGTTTATCGATTTGCCGAGGCCGGGTCAGCAGGAAGCGGCTTGGGCCGACGAACGAATCACAGCGTATCGAAATGACGGGAAGCACTTCGCACTCTACGCCGTCTACGCTATCGGGAAGATCGGCCCCGACGCAGAAGCTGCGCTTCCTGTCTGGAGCATTGGCGAGTTTCAGCGACGAAGAACTCGGGCGAATCGGCCGCTTGGACGCCGAATCGACTTTTTCAACGGGCTGCCAGACGAGCTATCGCAGGGCGGTTGGGACATTCGCCACCTTTTCGTCAAGGTCGCTCAGTTTCAAATTCGTCCTCCAAAAGCACGCGGTCCGACAGGCTTGCCACCCCCCGTCAGCAAGATCAGTGGAACCACCTCGACGATCGAAGGTTTTCAACGTTAGACGCCTCACCAGAGTCTTCACCATGCACTCGTATCGATTCCTACTGCTCCTCGTCTTGATTCCTCACCTTTCCCATGTCGCCTACGCCGAGAACTGGCCCCGCTTCCGCGGATCGTCCGGACAAGGTGAAACGAGCGCGACCGATCTCCCCCTCGAGTGGTCGAAGGACTCCAACATCGACTGGAAGACTCCGATCCCCGGCGACGGTTGGTCCTCACCCATCATCTTCGGTGACCGCATCTTCCTGACGACCGCGAGCGACGGAAACGAGTCTTGCCGCGTCCTCTCGATCGATCGCAAGTCGGGCAAGATCCTCTGGAACAAGGAGGTCTTTCGCCAAACGCCACGCAAGAAGGAGAAAGAGAACTCCTACGCGACCTCGACCCCGGTCACCGATGGCAAGCTGGTCTACGCGTGTTTCGCCGACGGCAGCTTCGCCGCGCTCGACGACGACGGCGACACGGTCTGGAGCAATCGTGAGGCACGCTTCTACAGCCAGCACGGCCTCGGCGCCTCGCCGATCCTCTACGAAGATCTTCTGATCATGACCTTCGACGGCAGCGCCCAGACGGGCGAGCTGCGCGTCGGCTGGCAGCTTCCATGGGAGAAGTCGTACGTCATCGCGCTCGACAAGAAGACCGGCAAGACACGCTGGAAGACGATGCGCGGCACCTCACGCATCGCTCACCTGACGCCGGCGGTTCTGCGCGAAGAGGGTCGCAAGGACCTCATCCTCAGTGCCGCCGGCGACGTCGTCCAAGCCTTCGACCCGAAGGACGGAAGAATCGACTGGACCTTCGACAACCCGGGCGAAGGCGTCGTCCCTTCGCCCGTCATCGGAGACGGCAAGGTCTTCGCGGTCAGCGGATTCATGAAGCACACCTTTCGCACGATCCGCACCGGCGGCAAAGGCAACGTGACGAAGACGCACACGGCCTGGACGGATCGCAAGTCGGTCCCACGCGTTCCGTCGATGGTCTACCAGAAGCCCTACCTTTACGCTGTCACCGACCACACCGGCATCGCGACCTGCCGCAATGGCGACACCGGCGCGATCATCTGGCAGAAGCGGCTCGACGCGAAGTTCTACTCCTCTCCGATCATCACGAAAGACCGCATCTACTTTCTCGCGCGCGACGGCGAGATGGTCGTGATCAAGACCGGAGCGGAGTTCGAGATCCTCGCGCGCAACAAGCTCGACGAGCCGTGCCAGGCTTCGCCCGCCGTCTACGGTAATCAGTTCTTCATCCGCACGAAGAAGAACCTGATCTGCGTCGGCGAAGGAAAGAACTGAGCAGGGTCATTCCATTCAAACGATCCCGCGAACCGGCTCGTGCGACAGGAGCTTCGTGAGATACTCGCGAGCTCCGCCCCGCATAGCCTCGATCGCAGACTCGATACTTCCGTTGCCCGTCAGGACGATCACCTCCGAGGTCACGCCTCGCTCGCGGAGGTCCTTGAGAACCTGAGGTTGTCGCGATCCCCGAGCCGGAGATCGAGCAATATGGCGTCGAAGTCCTCCGACGTCGCACGAGGTTCTTATCATCATCCACCAGCAGGATTCTGCCTCCTGCCGCTTCTACTGTGGGATCGAATGTAGTCGGTTCGGACATCAAGACATCTCTTCGTGCTCCATGACTTCGCGAGCCCCCAACACGGGTCTTTCATCGATGGACCGGCTCTCGGTCGCCGACACGAGATTCAGAACGTGGGCAGCATCGCCGTGAATCTCACGAAGGTGACCATCGAAGGCGCCGTCGAGCTCGAGCTCCCCGACCGAGACGCCTTGCCAGATCAAGACCTCGAGCCGGGCGAAGTCGTTCTCGTCGTCCGAAATCGGGCTGCGCTCGAATCGGCGTACGACACACGGGGGCTGCGCATCGCGAGCGAATACGACGGGAATCTGAGCAACGGCGGCGAAACGCTCATTTTGAAGAGTCGGCTCGGCGAATCGATTCAGTCCTTCACCTACTCCGACGACTGGTATGCGCTCACCGACGGGCACGGAATCTCTCTCGAGATCATCGACTCGCTCGCGCCGCTCGAGCTGTGGAATCAGAAAGAAGGCTGGACCGCCCGAGAGATCATCGGCGGCACGCCCGGTGAGGTACCGGGTTGGAGCGCCGGTGGCGAGCAACTCCCTGGAGACTTCCATCAGGATCGACGCGTCGACACTTCCGACGCAGTGCGCCTCCTCGAGTTCCTGTTCGACGGTCGAGTCGACGCGCTCCCGTGCGCCTCCGCGAGCGGCCCCGACGCCGGCAATGTCGCGCTCGGAGATTGGAACGGCGACCGCTGGCTCGACGTCTCCGACGTCGTCGGTCTACTGCGTTGGGCGTTCATCGATGCGGCACCGCACTTCCTCGGAGGCGAGTGCCGCGCGATTCCGCGATGCCTGGAAGCTTGCGAGCCATGACGAAGACCGAGCGGTTCTCCCGTGAGCTCCTGACCACCGTTGAACGAGCCTCTGTCCGACTCGAAGCACTCTCGGAATCGGAAACGTCGACCCCACCCGCTCCTGGGAAGTGGTCGAAGAAGCAGATTCTCGGTCACCTCATCGATTCCGCTGCAAACAACCATCAACGATTCGTATGTGCGCAGGATTCCGGTCCGCTCGTCCTCCCGGACTACGATCAGGACGTCTGGGTCACGCGACAATCCTACGCAGACGCTCCATGGTCGGAGCTTCTCGAGCTCTGGGGTCTCTACAACCGACACCTGGCTCGGGTCATCGCACGCATTCCGACAGAGCGCCTCTCAGTCGAGTGCCGCATCGGCTCCGATTCACCGGTGACCCTCGAGCTCCTCGTCGAAGACTACGTCGCGCATCTTCGTCATCACTTGAGCCAGCTCGTGGCCGACTGACCGAAGAGAGCTCCGGAAGCCTGCTGGCGGCCGGCGTCAGACGTAGGCTTGAAACAAGGTCATCGCGCCGAACGACAGGCTGACCCAAAGTCCGACGCTCGCTTTCGGCGATCTCTCGTACGCCTCGGGCAAGAGCTCGAGAAAGACCATGTAAATCATCGCTCCGGCGGCGAAGCCGAGACCGTAGGGAAGGATGGGACGAAACGCGTCGACGAAGAGAAAGGCCGGAACGGCCATGAGCGGCTGCGGAAGTGACGAAAAAACGCTCCAGCGTGCACACGACCACAGTGACGCGCCCTGCGGTCGCAAGACCGCGGTAATCGCGAGTCCCTCTGGAATGTTGTGAACCGCTATCGCGACGGTGATCATCGTCGCGAGCCCTTCTCCCCCTCCGTAGGAAACGCCGATAGCGACTCCCTCCGAGAACGAGTGGATCGTCATCACGGCGAGAAAGAGAAAGACGCGGGGAGTACTCACCGAACGTGTCTCGAGAAACTCGACCTTCTTCCCGGCAACGAGCTTCTCCCCGACGAGAATCACCCCGACGCCTGCGAGCGCGCCGATGAGCGTTCGCGCCACGCCGAATTCGCCGCTCTCGACGAGAAGCCCGAAGCTCGCTCCGAGCATCAGTCCGGCGGCGATCGAGTCGGAGACCCCGATCATGCGACCGGGATCGCCCCGAACGAACGCGAAAGGTAGCGCACCAACGCCGGTTGCGAGAGCCGTGATGAATCCGACGACGAAAACGAAAAGGACAGCTTCCCAGTTCACGCTCCAGCTCCGGTCCAAGCCGACTCGAGAAGAACGACCGCCCCGGCTGCAAAGCTGAGCAGCATAGCGACGATGCGGGAATCGACGTACTCGTACGAGCCCGGAGCGACGTCGGACAGAACCAGAAAGAGCAGGGAACCCGCGGCGAAGCCCACCGCGATCGGAAGCACGGGGCCGAAGGTCGGGCACAACAGGAACGTGACGATCGCGACCACGGGCTGCGCGAGCTTGGTAGCGATCGAGGAACCGATACACGCTCGAACGCTCGCACCGCGGCGACGAAGCACGGCGCTCAACGCGACCGACTCTCCCACGTTGTGCACGGCGAACGCCAGCGCGACGAATACTCCTAGCGAGAGATCGAGCGCCATCGCGACGCCGATCGCCGCTCCCTCGATCGCCGCATGAAGCGAGCCTTGAAGCACGAAACGGTGTCGATCCTTCTCGTCTTCTCGAAGACCCCGAGGCTCGGCGCGAGGATCGAGCCGGTCGACACGAGCGAAGAACTGAAGCGACCGAGTGAAGACGACACCGAGAGTGCCTCCGAGCGTCGCGCCCGACTCGGAGAGCTCCAGAGCGCGGAGAGCGATGACGTAGCCCGCGCCGAGCATCGCCCCACCGGCGAGCGAAGAGGCTCCCCCGATCCACTTCGCCGAAAGACGGCGGCCACCGGCGAACGGCAAGGCACCCAGCACTGCGGTCAGCACCCCGACGGACGAGAACAGGAGGACGTGGTAGGCGGAATCCGGTGAAATCATTTCGAGAAGGGTATCTCCGGTCCTTCAACCGAGCAAAATCCGGTCCACGGCTTCAGAGCGCCCGCACGACAAACCAGCAAGAACCGAGTGGGGAATTCCTCGGCGAGCCCGGCGCAATGAGAGATCTTTCGCTCGTCACCGAGAGGCCGCTCGGGTCGAACGCCATCCCGCCGAGTGGAACGTGGGTCGCATTGTATCGAGTTTCGATGCGACCACGCCGCCCCCAGAACCCCGAAATCAGAGCTTCGACGCGTTCGGAAAGATCTTCTCGACGGTCGCAACCTCCTCGTCAGCAACGACAGGAAACTGGCCCCCTTTTCCATGTCACGAGGCTCCCGGCGAGCTGGTCGCTCGTCGACACCGGCCATCTCGTCGGAGCCCGGTCAAGCTTCACTTCAGGATCCGTGCGGGTCGACGAGCGGCCGCCGGCCGTCCACTCAGAAGAACACTCGACTCGAGCCAGCCTGACTCTCGTGACCGACAGGCTCCCGCGCTCCGGCTCGAGTTTCGATGATCCGAAGCGAACGGCGGCGCGATCCGGCACACCCTGTGCTTAAGAACGGGCGACCGAGCGGTCGCTGACACGCCCGATTCCCCAAAATAGAAGCACGATGGGCACAGCCCGTCGTTTCAGGCACCGGCGCACCTCGGTCACGGGAAACGCCCCCTGATCGATTCTCGAACCCAAAATTGCCCGAAAGTCGGTCAATCCACAAATGCCGGACATCACCAAGAAAATATAAATCGCTTTTCTAAGGTGATTTATAGGATACGGTGGTGGCGGTTCGATTTTTGCTCAATCTTGGAGGAAAATCGAACCTGGAGATCTCCTGGAACACCGTGCCTCCCGCCGCGAAATCACCATCCCGAAACGTCTCTTCAGCGCCGTCCGACTCCATCGGCCGCTTCCGGGCCGTGCGACAGCTCGGCGAAGGCGGCTTCGGATTCGTCTGGGAGGTCGAAGACCCGCTTCGTCCAGGTCTGAGACTGGCGCTCAAATGCCTCCATCGATCGGCCACCCCTACGACCGCGGAACCCGAGAGCGGATCCTTCACGGACGAGTTCCGAGTCGCGGCGACGATCCAGCACCCGTCGATCGTGCGTGCGCTGGAGACGGGACTGATCGAAGACCCTCGCGGCGAGATCCGACCGTACCTTCTCAGCGAATTCTGCGAAGGCACACCCTTCGCGCCGACACCCCGGTGGACGGCGACAGAGCTCTCGCCCGTCGCCAAAGAGATTCTCGAGGCGCTGAGCGTCATCCATACCTCCGGCTGGCGCCATGGCGATATCCAGCCGAAGAACATCATCGTCGAACGAGGTGCTGGTCGGGCCAGAACTCATCTCCTCGACTTCGGCCTCGCAGATAGCGAACCATCGGATGGGGTCCGGGCCTCCACCGCGGGAACAGCGAAGTACCTCGCTCCGGAAATCCTGCGAGGCTTTCAACCAGACTACCGATCGGATCTCTACTCTCTCGGGGTCGTTTTGTTCGAGTGCCTCCACGGAGCCATCGAGAGCCCGCTCGCGGACCACCTTCTGGCTACGCGACAGGGCAAGTTTTTCGAATCGACCTGCAGAATCCCGACGGAGGCTCCGTTCGACCGGGTCCTCTCTCGCCTGCTGGACCCGGATCCCGCGGCAAGGGCTCAGACCGCCGACGATGCGATCGAGCTGCTGAGACAGGATTCGACCGACGCGACGCGCCTCTCTGATTCGCCCCCACGAGTTTCGTCGTTCGAGTCCCCCTCCCCCGTGGGTTTCGAAGAGATTCTGGAGAATCTGAGTGAGGCGCTGGACGACGGTTATCCGTCGGGCTCGGCCCCCAGACTTCTCTTCGTCGAGGCGGCCCATGGCCTGGGAAAGACCCGACTCTGTCGCGAAGCATCGATCGAGAGCTTCTGCCGCAATCGCCGCGCGGTCGAGTGGCCACAAGTTCGCAGCGCGATTCGCGGAGACAGGAGCTGCGCAGATCTTGACGAGACACTACACTCTCCGCCGCTGTGGGCCGAGTCGGCCTGGAAGTTCCTCCAAACCTCGAGATCGACCCTGATCATCGACGACATCGACGATCTCCCCGAAGTCGAGCGCACTGCTGCTCGGCTTCTTATCGAGCGTCTTGCAGCAAGCATCGTCGAGTCTCGAAGAAACAAGACTGACCACCTTCACACGATCGTCGTCACGGGTTCTGCAGGCGTCCTCACGACCGCAGAGTTCGGCGCGTGGTGGGATCGAATCTCGAAACACGCGTGGGTTCGGCAGCACGTCCTCATGCCGTGGTCCGAAGCGCAGGTGCTGGACTTCCTCACTCGAACCCTTCGACCCGCTCGGGACCTCGGCCCGATCGAAGAGTCGCTCGTCCAGGCAGGTGAAGGATCTCCACGACGAATCCGAGCGCTCTTGACGGAACTGGCGCGTCGAAGAGAGATTCGACTCTCGGGCGGCACGTGGCGTTGCGAACGCGACCCGAGCCAAGGACTGCCGACTCTTCCAGATGAGAGAGACTCGTTTCGTGCGGCGTGGCGCCACCTCGACGAATCCGCACGTCATCTGTTGGGCGTCATCGCCGTGTGGTCGAACGAGCTCGAAGGAATTCCGCGTGCCGAAGCAGACCGAGCCCTGAAGTCACGAGCATCAGAGCTCGAAGAGGTGATATCGAGAGTTCGACAATACCCAGATCTCGGACTCGTAGATCACCACTCGACTCGACGCTTGCTCCTACCGAGACGGCAGCGAATCTTCGCCAAACGCGAAAGCGGCTCGACGACCATCGCGACTCTTCGAAGACAGGTAGCCGACACGACCTCGGACCCTGCGGAGACTCTATTTCAACGAGCCCACATAGAGTTCATCCCTGCGGCCGAGCTCGTCTCCTCCCCAGCCGCAGCATCCGATCTGCTCATCCGCACGCTTGCAGTGCACACCAAGAACGCTCGACGAAACCCGGCTATCGACCGCACCGAGACCGCACTGCTCCTGGGACAACAACTTCAAGCCCGAGGCGAGTTCACGAGAGCCTCGTTCTGGCTCGAGCTCACCCGTTGCGAAGACGCGAACGAGACGAGCCAGAGAGACGCGTGCCTTCACCTGGCCGAGCTCACCGTGGCGCGTGGCAAGGCGATGAAGGCCCGCACCTTGGCCCGAGAGGCGCTGTCCCTCGTCGTCACGGACTCGCAAAAGCGCGCCAGAGCCGTTGCCGTCCTGGGACAGTGCGAGCTGCTTCTCGGAGACGCCGCCATGGCGACGAGTCTCGCCCGAGAGGCGCTCGAGGATTCGCCCACTGAAGTTCGCTTGTGGAGCCTGCTCGCGAACGCGAGCCTCGCGAACGGCGAGCTCGAATCGTCGGAGGATGCCTTCACCCGCGGCCTCGAGGAAGCCGAGAAGCAAGGGCGCCAAGACGCGAAAGCCGCGCTGCACTCCAATTTGGGGAGACTGCACCAAGCCCGCGGAGAGCACGCCAGCGCCATCGATTGTCAGCGGGAGGCAGCACAAGCGTTCATCGAATCGGGTCGACTCGCGCAGGCGAGTCGAGGCCTGTCGAACCTCGCCGTCAACCTCCGACGAAGCGGCGAGTACGAGGATGCCGCGGACGCCCTCGAAAAGAGCCTCCAGCTCGCGCAGCAAGCGGGCGCCGAGGAGGAGATCCTCATCGCCGAGGCGAACAGCGCCATCTTGGCCCGAGAGCTAGGCCTATGGGGAGCGAGCAAGCGACGCTTTCGAGACATCGAGAAGCGAATCGAGCATCTCGCGCCAGAATTTCGTCGAACGGTCCTGGAGAGCCCCGCCTACGTAGCGAGTCGGGCCTTGCTATCGTTCGAGACTCGATCTCCGGACGCCGACACGGCCCTCAAACGCGCCAGAGAACTCCTCGGCGAAGAGGTTGTCGAGAGTCTTCTCCCCGAGCGAATCTCGATCGAGATCGCCTACGCACGACAGGCCGAAGGCCAGCGGCTGGAGACCCTCGCCCTCGATCTCACACGGCGCGCGTGGACGGAAACCGACTGCGATTCTCTTTTTCGACTTTGCGGCTCTCTGTTGCCTCGCTTAGACGCTGCCGACGCAACACGAGAACCGAATTCCTTCGAAGTGCAGCTCGAACGGCTCGCGAAAATCTCTCAGCGAGCAGGTTTCTTCCATGCGCTCCACACATCCCGGAAGCAGCCGAAGCTCGAAGAGGAACTGGCCGCCAGTCTCGAAGAGGCGACGACTCACCATGCTCCGAGGAACGACCGCATCGCCGCACTGACGGTATTAGCGACCAGGTCAGAAAACGCCGAAACACGTGCAAGAGCACGCGCTGCACTACGCCGCGATGTCGATGCCCTCCTTCTCGACCTATCTCCGGCACAGCGCGACTCGGTACGCAGAGCTCCTTTATTCTTGGAGGCACAAGAGGTGATTGAACGATTCGAGCCTTCCAGCCGGGCAGCCTTACAGAGCCCGGAAAGCCTGAAGGACATACTCCGGTTCAATCGAGCGATCCTCGAGGAGTCGAGCGTCGACTCGCTCCTACGTAGAATCGTCGATGCTGCCGTGGTGCTGACAGGGGCCACGCGGGGATTCCTCGCGATGCGTCGATCCGGACGCCTTCGATTCTTGGCGAGCCGGAGTGACTGCCAAGACCTCGCTTCACCCGAAGAGCAGATCAGCCACACCGTGCTCGAAAAGACGTTCCGCGACGGCGCTGCCCAGATCGCCACAGATGCTCGTAAGGACGTCGATCTCCGCTCGATCGCGAGCGTCGAAGAGCTCGGCCTTCGATCGGTGATCTGTGTGCCCATGGAGCTTCGGCATCCGAAGTCGACCGCCGTGCTGTACCTCGACAATACTTTCGAGGAGGGCGTCTTCGGAACGGATGAGCTCGAGCTTGCGGAGAGCTTCTGCGCTCAAGCAGCTTTGGCCTGGGACATCGCCGGAAAGCGACAGGAGATCGAAGCGCTCGTATCCAACCTGAAGGACGCGAATCAGCGCCTGCAGGAGGAGGTCGAACAATCGAAACGTGAATCTGTTCGCAAGCTTCAGCAAGACACCGGCCAAGTCGAAGGGATCGTCGGATCGTCCCCACAGATGCGACGGCTGTTTCACACCGTCTCGGTTGTCGCACCCACCGAGATCCCCGTTCTGATCACGGGAGAAAGCGGAACGGGAAAGGAGCTCGTCGCTCGCGCGATTCACCAGCAATCGGCCCGATCCGAAGGGCCGTTCGTCGCAGAGAATTGCGGCGCGATTCCAGCGACGTTACTCGAGAGCACTCTCTTCGGTCATGCAAAGGGCGCATTCACCGGAGCGGAGCGCGATCGTGTCGGACTCTTCTCGCTCGCTGACGGCGGTACTCTGTTCCTCGACGAGATCGGCTAACTTCCGATAGATCTTCAAACACGGCTCTTGAGGGCTCTTCAGGAAGGAGAAGTTCGACCGCTCGGCTCTCAGAAAACATCGAGAGTCAACGTACGAATCGTCGCCGCGACGAATCGCGACGTCCGAGAGGCGATGCGTGCCGGCACGTTCCGAGAGGATCTCTACTTTCGCCTACAGGGCGCCGAAATCGACGTGCCGCC
>CAYZGY010000087.1:0-15553 GCA_964478085.1 uncultured Planctomycetia bacterium | reverse complement strand
CTTCTACCCCGACCGCGATCGCGACGATGTGCCAGACTCCGATCCGATCGTGCACTTGCGCGGTTTCGGTCTCGAGGACTCCCACTCGATCGCGAACAGCCTTCGGTGGGGGCCCGACGGTTGGCTCTATGGCGCGCAGGGCAGCACGGTCTCGGCAGACATCGTCGTCGAAGGTGCGCCGGAGGCGGATCCGATCCATACGGTCGGTCAGTTGATCTGGCGATACCATCCCGACCAGCGGCGCTTCGAGGTCTGGGCCGAGGGAGGCGGCAACGCGTTCGGTTGCGAGATCGACTCGAAGGGCCGCATCTTCTCCGGGCACAACGGCGGAAATACGCGAGGCTTTCACTACCCGCAGCACGCGTATCTACGCAAGGGCTTCAACAAGCATGGGCCGCTGAGCAATCCCTACGCGTTCGGTTACTTTCCGCACATGCCGCATCACTCGGTCGCGCGCTTCACGCACACGTTCGAGATCTACGAAGGTGACGTTCTGCCCGAGCGGTATCGCGGAAAGATCTTCGGTGTCGACCCGATCAATCGTAACGTCCCGATCTCGGAGATGACTCCCGATGGCGCGACGTTTCGCACGCGCGACATCGACAAGGCGATCGCGACGAAGGACAACACGCTTCGTCCCGTCGACATCAAGTCCGGTCCCGATGGTTGTCTCTACGTCGCCGATTGGTGCGACACACAGGTCAATCACTACCGCAATCACGAAGGGAAGATCGACAAGACGAACGGGCGGGTCTACCGCATTCGACCCGCCGAGTTTCGACCGAAGCCGTTCGGTGACCTCGCGGCCTCGAGCTCGACGGAGCTCGTCGATCTGCTTCGTCATCCGAATCGCTGGCATCGCCAGACGGCGCGTCGCTTGATCGGGGACCGTGCGGATCGATCGCTCATTCCCCAGCTGCGCGACCTTCTCTTTCGAACCGAGTCGGCCGAGTCGCTCGAGTACCTCTGGGCGCTCAACCTGTCGGGCGGTTTCGACGAAGCGACGGGCCGGCGGGCGCTCGAGCACGTCGATCCGTACGTGAGGCTCTGCGCGGTTCGATTGCTGGGCGATCGCGTTCGCCTGTCGAAGGAGAGCATCCGGGCCATCTCGGATCTCGCGGGGAAGGAGGCTCATGCCGAGGTGCGCAGCCAGCTCGCGAGCACTGCGAAGCGACTGCCGACGCGACTCGTCGACACGACCGCGATTCTCGCAGGGTTGCTCGGACATGATCCCGACGCTGACGATCGCTATCTGCCGCTCCAGGTTTGGTGGGCGATCGAGGCTCGATGTTCGGACGATCCTGCCGGTGTCGTTGCGCTCTTCCGTGACGCGGGCACGTGGAAGTCGCGCCTCGTGAAGGAGCACATCGCGACGCGGCTCATGCGGAGATTCGCGGCGTCAGGCGGCGTCGAGGGTTTGCGCTACTGCGCGGCATTGTTCGAGGCGGCTCCCGACGAGGAGTCGAAGGCGCTCTTGCTCCAAGGCTTCGAGCAAGCCTTCGCGGGGCGGCCCCTCGGCGATTTGCCCCGGCAACTGGTCGACGCTCTTCGAGAGGCGGGCGGCGGCTCTCTCGAGCTGCGCGTGCGACAAGGGGATGCCGAGGCGATTCAGGAGGCCTTCACCTTCGTCGTCGACGGCTCCGCGAGGGAGATCGATCGCGTGCGTCTCGTCGATACGTTCGGGCAGGTACGCGTCGACGGATCCGTGCGCGTGCTCACTCGTCTCGTGTCCGAAACGAAGTCTGCAAGAGTGCGAAAGGCGGCGCTCGGCGCCTTGGTGAGCTTCGAGGAGGCGGGGATCTCGACGTCGATTCTCTCGGCGTACTCCGATCTCGATGCGCTCGCGCAGCGCTCCGCGCAGGATCTCCTCGCGACGCGGCCCGCTTGGACTGCCGCGCTCCTCGACGCGATCGCGAAGGGCGACGTCGACGCCTCGACCATCTCCGGAGAGGCGCTCCGCAAGCTCCGCCTTCACGACGACGAGTCGATTCGGAAGCGAGTCGCAGAGGCATTCGGCGAACAAGCCATCGCCGACAGCGCCGCGCTCGAGAAACGCATCCGCGATCTGCGCGGGATCGTTACGACCGGAAACGGCGATCCGTACGCCGGTCAGAAGCTCTTCCGCAAGACCTGTGTGCGCTGTCACTATCTCTTCAACGAAGGCGGTCGGCTCGGTCCCGATCTGACGGCCTATCAGCGTCAGGATCTCGACGCTCTCCTCCTCGCGATGGTCAACCCGAGCGCGGAGATTCGAGAGGGCTTCGAGAACCACACGGCGATCACGATCGACGGCCGCGTACTCAGCGGCCTCGTCGTCGATCGAACGGAGCACAGCGTCTCCCTGCAGACGGCGGATGCCGACGGCCAACCGACGGTCCTCGTTCGCGATCAAATCGCGGTGCTTCGCACCGAGCCGACGTCGCTCATGCCGGCCGGGCTTCTGCGCGATTGGCCGGCGGGCGACATTCGCGACCTCTTCGCCTATCTGCGCAGCACACAACCACTGAACAACTGATTCGGATTCCCGTAAGATACTCAGCTTCCCGTCAACCGAAACGAGGCTCACATGAAGCAACTCACTCTCGCTGTCGCGTTCCTGTTTGCGACCTCTCTGATCGCCGGCCCGAGCCCGGTGCCTGATCAGTTCACCCCGATCTTCGACGGCAAGACGCTCGAAGGATGGACGCAGCGCAACGGTACGGCGACGTATCGCGTCGAGGACGGCGCCATCGTCGGCAAGACGACGGACGGTAGCCCGAACTCGTTCCTCTGCTCGAACAAGGAGTACGGCGACTTCGAGCTTCACTTCGAGGTCAAGTGCCACGATCGTCTCAACTCGGGCGTGCAGATCCGATCGCAGACGCGCGGGCACTTCAAGGGGCGCGTCAATGGTCCGCAGGTCGAGATCGAGGCGAGCGGCAAGAACGGTGCCGAGGCCGGCTACATCTACGGTGAGGCCGCCGGTGGCTGGATGACGCCGAAGGAAGCGCTCAAGAAGCACAAGCACTTCAAGGACGGCGAGTGGAACAAGTACCGCGTTCTCGCGGTCGGCCCGCGCATCCAGGTCTGGATCAACGGCGCGCAGGTCTCCGACCTCACTCACCTCGAGCGATACTACTCGCATCCGCGTGGCTTCATCGGCCTTCAGGTTCACGGCATCGGCCGCGGACAGGGACCGTGGGAGGTCTCATGGCGTAACATCAACATTCGCGAGATCCCGAGCGGCAGCGGTAAGCTGTGGGCTTCGCTCTACAACGGCAAGGACCTCTCGGGCTGGGTGACGACCGGCAACTGGCTGCCGCAGAAGAATGGCGAGCTCCTGATTCAGCCGCGTCCCGGCGAGAAGGGCTGGCAGCGGTACGCTGACTACATCTGGACGAAGAAGAAGTACAAGGACTTCATCCTGCACGTCGAGTACACGTACCCGAAGGGCGGCAACAGCGGCGTGTTCTTCCGCGTCGGCGATCTCAAGAACCCCGTCAACACGGGCATCGAGGCCCAGATCCTCGACTCGACGGGCAAGCAGGGCAAGCTGACGCACCACGATCACGGTGGCATCATTCGCACGCAGGGCGCGTCGAAGAACGTTGGTCGTAAGGCGGGCGAGTGGAATCGCATGATCCTCCACTGTAAGGGCTCGCACCTCGTCGTCGTGCTCAACGGAACGAAGATCCACGACTTCCAGATGGACAAGTCGGCGATGAAGGGTCGTCCGCTCGAAGGACACCTCGGCCTGCAGGATCACGGCCAGCCGCACAATTTGCGATTCCGCAATATCGCGGTCCTCGAGCTCTGATTCTCGGCCCACAAGACCGTTAGAAACGGCCGGAAGCCTTGATCTTCCTGTTCGGTTCGGAAGAATAGAGAGGATCATGTCATCCGGCCGCTTTCGTTTTCTTGCGATCGTCCTTCTCGCCGTCTTCTCGTCGATGCTCTTAGCCGACGATGAGGCTCGGTCTGTCGCCGATGCGCGTGTGACAGAGCTCCTCGAGGAGTACTGCGTCTCTTGCCACAAGGGCCGCAAGCCCAAGGGCGATGTCCGTCTCGATCAGTTCCAGGCGAAAGCCGACTTCTTCGCCGATATCGAGACGACCCAGAAGATCGTCGACGTGCTCTCACGTGGCGAGATGCCGCCGAAGAAGAAGGAGCAGCCGACGAAGGACGAGCGCGTCGAGCTCGCTCATGTGCTCGGTGCGTACGTCGGCGAGTACTTGCGGAAGAACAAGACGATGCAGCCGGTCGTCATGCGTCGGCTCAATCGTTACGAGTACTCGAACTCGGTGCGCGATCTCCTCTCGCTGCGCGGCGATATCTACCCGCTGCCCGAGAAGTGCATCCGCGAGAGCAAGCCGTACTTCGATCCGGCCTCGGGCCGCTTTCCCGATCGGATGAACGTCGGCAATCGCACGCTCGGTAAGTTCCAGGTCGAGCGACAGATGCTCTCCGGCGTCGTGCCGTTCGCGATGGATCTCCAATCGGAGCATGGCTTCAACAACCGCGGTGACGAGCTCAGCGTGCCGCCGATCTTGCTCGAGAGCTTCCTCAAGCTCGGCCACTCCGTGCTCCACAGTCCCGAGCTCGACGCTTACTGCACCGACTTTGGCGGAATCTTTCGAGGAGTCGATGAGAAGGCGAAGATTTCGAACGATGATCGCGTGAAGAAGGATCTCGAAATCGCCCGCGCGCGGCTTGCGAAGATTCTCGAGCGTGCGTTTCGAACGTCGGTCGAGACCGAGACGCTCGAGCGGTACTTTCGATTCTTCGAGGCGCGGTATCGTGCCACGAAGTCTTTCCCCGCGGCGATGAAGGCTGTCCTCTCCGCCGTGATCGCGTCGCCGAAGTTCCTTTACCTCGTCGAGGCAAAGCACGGCGAGGAGCCGATTCGCTCTCTCGACGACTACGAGATCGCCGCTCGCCTCTCATTCTTCCTCTGGAGTACGCTGCCGGACGAACCGCTGCTCGCGCTCGCACGCGACGGCAAGCTGCAAGATCGTTCCGTGCTCGTGAAGGAAGTGCGCCGGATGCTTAAGGACAAGCGTTCGCGATCGCTCGCTTCGAACTTCGCCCGTCAGTGGCTTCGGCTCGATCAGCTGATCACGGCCGTTCCGGACATGAAGCGCTTTCCGCGCTATTATTCGCGTATCGGTTGCGAGTATTGGAAGTTCGGGCTCCAGATGATGGTCGAGCCGCTCCTACTCTTCGAGAGCATCCTCGTCGAGGATCGGTCGATCCTGCTCCTCGTCGACTCCGACTACTCGTACCGTTCGGACGAACTCCACCGTTGGTACTCGAGCCCGAAACCCTTCGGAGGACGTGGCGAAGGCAATCGCTTCAACACATTTCGTCAGGACTTCAAGAGGCGCGAGCTCACCGATCGTCGCGAGGGCGGTGTGATCACGACGGCGGCCGTCATGACCATGACGTCGGCGCCGCTTCGCACTCAGCCGATCACGCGCGGTGCGTGGGTGACGACGGTCATCTTCAATCGGCCTCCCGCGCCTCCGCCCGACGATATTCCCGAGATCGAGTCCGATCCGCGGGAGCTCGCGAAGAAGGGGCTGACGCTCCGCGAGCGTCTTCAGGAGCACCGGCTCAACGATGCCTGCACGAGCTGTCATCAGAAGATCGACCCCTTCGGCTTCGCGCTCGAGAACTACGACGCCGTCGGGCGTTGGCGCGACAAGTACGAGTCCGGGCGAGAGATCGACGCGAGCGGGAAGTTGCTCGACGGAACGTCCTTCGACGACATTGTCAGCCTCAAGGACGCGCTCCTCCGGAAGCCGAAGATCTTTATCCGCGCCTTTTCCGAGCATATGCTGTCTTACTCACTCGGGCGCGAGCTCACCTTCGCGGACACGCCCGCAATCGACAAAATCGTAGAGACCGTGCACGCCGACGGAGGCTGCTTTTCGACCTTGATCGTGGCTCTCACGACCAGCCGGCCCTTCCTCAGCAAGACGAATCAGGAGCCGAAGAGATGATCCTCGAAAACAAGCGACTTTCGAGACGAACCTTCCTGCGCGGCGCTGGCGCTGCGGTCGCCCTGCCGATGCTCGACATCATGGCGACGCCCGCCCGTGCGGACGAGGCGGCGACGCCGGGGGGCTCGGTCGCGCCACCGAGGCGAGCCGCGTTTTTATACCTACCGAACGGCGTCGCGCAGAAGGCGTGGCATCCGACGGAGACGGGCGTCGGCTTTCAGCTCAGTCCGACCCTCGAGCCGCTCGCTCCGATTCGCGAGAAGATCTCGCTCTTCTCGAAGCTCGATCGTGTCAAGGTCTCCGGCACGGACGGGCACGCGCAGGCCGGTACCTGTTGGCTCTCGAGCGCCTCTCCCGAGGAGCTCTCGCCGGCCGGCTATCCTCTCAAGAAGACGATCGACCAGATCATCGCCCAAAAGGTCGGGAGAGAGACGCCGTTCCGCTCCCTCGAGCTGAGCTGCAATCCGTACCAGGACAACCGCGAGTCGATCTACTTCGACAATATCTCCTGGTACGGCCACGGACACGCCGCGCGCTCGATGCGTGACCCGAAGAAGATCTTTGATCGACTCTTCTCGGTCGAGGAGGCGAAGAAGTACGACAGCGTGCTCGACCTCGTCCTCTCCGACGCGAAGTCGCTCGAGCGTCAGCTCGGTCGTATCGACCGCCGCAAGCTCGACGAGTACATGGACTCGGTCCGAACGGTCGAGCGACAGATTCAGCGCGTCAAGTCGCGCCAGGAGGACATCGAGCGTCTCGACGCGAAGAAGCCGGTGCCCGAGTACACCGCGATGCGTCGCGACGAGTACATTCAGCTCATCGGCGATTTGATGATTCTCGCCTTCCGTGCTGACCTGACACGCGTCTCGTCAATTATGAGCTCGCCCGAGCGATGGGGCACGCCACTGACGGTTCACGGACTCTTCGACAAGCCGATTCAGCACCACGGCATGACGCACGCGCAGGGCAACAAGCGCGTCCTCGCCGACCTCGAGAAGCTCGATCGCTATCACGTCGATCAGTTCGCGAAGATCTGCGCCAAGATGGACGCGATCGAGGAGGGTGAGAGCACGCTCCTCGACAACTCGCTCTTTCTCTTCGGCTCGGGTCTCTCGAGCGGCAAGACCCACGTCTGTACCGATCTGCCGACCGTCATCGCCGGAAAGGGCGGACTCGATGCGAAGGGCCAGGGGCTCGTCGCGACGAACCGTCACAACAAGTACGCCGACGGGACGCCGATCGCCAACCTGTGGGTCTCGATGGCGAGACACATGGGGATCCAGACGGATCGCATCGGAGACAGTACCGGAGCGCTTGCGGATTTTTTGGCGTAAGCCTCGAGCGTCGACCCTGAGGGGACTGCCGATGTCGATTTTCACGACCTGCCGCGGTTTCGCGATGACGTGCGCGATCTTCTTGTCGTTTGCGAGCCTCTCGTGCGTGAAATTCGGGGAGCCTGTCTGCACGCTTGGCAAGTATCCCCTCTTCCCCGAGTTCGTCGACCTTTCGCTCCTCGTCGCTTCGGAGTACCCCGTCAACTGGCCCGACGGTTGGCCGCCGTATCAGATTCAGCCACAGCAAGTCATCGGGCCGCGCAGTCCTTACAACGTCGACATCCTGACGATCGACGGCAACGTCGGCACGCAGATGGACACGCCGCCGCACTCGATCACGAAGCCGGGATCCGGTCTCGAGTTCGAAGGGCCGGCCGGTGAACTGTTCACGGAGGACATCCCCGCGTGGCAGTTCTGCGGAGAAGCGTGTGTCGTCGACATCCGTGAGCTCCGAGGAAAAGCCGAGCTCGGCCATTCGCCGCTCGTTCAGAAGGAGCGCGTGACGAAGTGGGAGGCCGCGAATCGTCCGCTCGGCTTCGGCGACGTGATCCTCTTTCGCAGCGACTACACCGACCTCTACTACAAGCCGCTCCCCGAGGGCCGGAAGTTCATCGCCGACGCGGTCGAAAAGAAGATCGTCGCGTATCCGAATCCGCATCCGAGCTGTCTCGAGTACGTCGCGTCGAAGAACGTCATGCATATGGGCTGCGACAGCCCGAGCATCGGGCCGATGCCCGAGCTCGCGAACCTGACACACGTGGCCGGTCTCAAGCACGGCGGCATCTTCACCGAGGGCGCGACGGGTCTCGGTAAGCTGCCTCGTACGGGCGCGTTCTACTGCATGATGGGCCCGAAGCACACAGGCGGCGCATACGGTGAGGGGCGTGCTTTTGCGATCGTGGGTGAGCCAATCGCGAGCCGGCTGATCGCGTCGGCTCGAGCGAAGCGCGCGGTCGACCTTTCGGTCGAAAACGACCCAAAGCTGCCCGTTTGGTGGCCCGGCGTCGGCGTCGGGCGGCATCGTCAGCCGTACTTTCGTATCGACTTTCTCTACGCGGCCGCGATCGACTACTGGCACAACACGCGGATGATGGACTCTCACTGTGGTACGCATCTCGTGCCGCCTTCGTTCGCGCTTCCCGAGAAGGGCTTTGACAACTCGAGCTACTCGCCCGAGGTGCGTGGCTGGCTCGCAGAATACGAGAAGCAGTTCGGAAGGCGAGGCTTCAGCGATGTGACGACCGAGAAGGTGCCGCTCTCGCAGACTTGTGGGGAGGCCCGGATCATCGACGTGCGTGCGCTCGTCGGCTCGGCCGAGGAGGACGAGTGGCCGGCCTCTCCGATCGTGAGCGCGGCGTTGATCCAGGCGGACGAATCCGCGAACGGAAAGATCCGCCGGGGCGACATCGTCATTCTCCGAACCGGTCACAACGATGCGCACTTCAAGCCCTTCCCCGAAGGCAGCGCTTGCATGGCCGATCCGCTCAACGGTCGCAGTGAAGGTTGGCCGGCGCTTTCCGCCGAGGCCGTCGAGCTGCTCGCGAAGCGGGGTGTCCGCTGCGTCGCGACCGACGCGCCGAGCCTCGGCGGTGTCGATCCGAAGTCGGCGCTCTTTACGTACTGGGCGCTCGGATCTCGCGGCATCGTCGGAGTCGAGTTTCTCAAAGGGCTCGGCGAGATTCCCGAGGGCACGCTGCCGTACTTCCTCTTCGCGCCCGTCAAGCTGCGCGACTGCCACGGCGGCCCGGGTCGGGCGATCGTGCTCTACTGAGCCTCCGACGGCCCTGTTCGTCCAGTTGCGATTCGTGCGGCGATCTCGTACGGTGTCGCTTCCCTATTCTCGAGGCCGAATCTCGGAACGCACACACATGCAGATCCTGTCGTTCGTTTTCTTCACGGGTCTTGTCGGCGCGATCACCTTCTGTCTCACGCGACGTGACAAGCACGATTCGTCGGACAGCTACTTCCTCGCGGGCCGCTCGCTGACGGGCGGGTTCATCGCGGGCTCGCTGATGTTGACGAATCTGTCGACCGAGCAGCTCGTCGGCCTCAACGGCGGAGCGTTCAAGAACGGTCTCAGCGTCATGTGCTGGGAGGTGATCGCGGGCTGCTCGCTTGTTCTGATGGGCCTCTTCTTCTTGCCGCGCTACCTCAAGGCTGGAATCGCGACGGTCCCCGAGTTTCTCGAGAAGCGCTACGACAAGCTGACGCGATCGATCACGTCGCTCATCTTCATCGTCGCGTACACGGGCATCTTGCTGCCGATTGTCCTCTACACCGGGGCGACAGGTCTCGACGGAATTCTCGATGTCCAGGAGCTCACCGGGATCGAGTCGCGCTCGGCGAGAATCTGGCTCATCGTCTGGATGAGCGGAGTCATCGGTTCGCTCTACGCGATCTTCGGAGGTCTCCGAACCGTCGCGGTGTCCGACACGATCAACGGCTTCGGGCTCCTCGTCGGCGGGATCCTGATCACCTGGTTCGGCTTGAGTGCGATCGACGCGAATCCGTTCAGCGCGATCTCGACAATGAAGGAGGCGCACCCCGAGAAGTTCAACTCGATCGGTGGGCCGAAGTCGGACGTGCCGTTCTCGACGCTGTTCACGGGCGTCTTGTTGCTCAATCTCTTCTACTGGTGCACGAACCAGCAGATCATTCAGCGAACGTTCGGCGCGACCTCGCTTCGAGAGGGGCAGAAGGGAGTGTTGATCGCGGGCTGCCTCAAGGTCCTGGCGCCGATCATTCTCGTTCTGCCGGGCATCATCGCCTTCTACCTGCACAGCAACGGCAAGATCAACGTCGAGTCTCAGGACCTCGCCTACGGAACGCTCGTGCAGAGTGTCCTTCCGACCTGGCTAGCAGGGTTCTTCGGGGCGGTTCTCGTCGGGGCGATTCTCAGCTCGTTCAATTCTGCCCTGAACAGCACTGCGACGCTCTTCAGCCTCGGTGTGTACCGCGGGATGATCAAGAGGGAGGCGACCGATCAGCAGGTCATCGGAGTCGGAAAGATTTTCGGCGCGGTGATCGCGCTGATCTCGATGACGGCAGCCCCGTTCCTCTTGAACGTCAAAGGAGGAATCTTCGAGCACCTCCAATTCATGAACGGGCTCTACTTCATTCCGATCTTTGCGGTCGTCGTCGTCGGTTTCGCGGCCAAGCGCGTTCCGCCGATCGCTGCGAGCGTTGCTCTCGTCGTCGGGTTCACTGTCATGTGTCTCGGCCACTTTGTCTGGAAGGACGAGACCACCGGCCTCACTCTCGGGATGCACGGCTACCATTTTCTCGGCGCTGTGTTCGTCAGCCTGATCGCCATCATGCTCGTGATCGGTGCGATCAAGCCGAAGGAGAAAGCCTGGGAGAACGTTCACTCGGGCGACGTCGATCTGACGCCGTGGGGCCTCGCGAAACCTGTCGGAGCAGGAATCGTCATCTTCGTGCTCGTGCTCTACGCGTCTCTTGCGGACTTCTCGGTGCTCAAGAAAGAGGAGAAGCCGTCGGAGCCCACCAAGTCGGAAGCTCCAGCTGAGCCGAAATAACCGACGCCGCGTTATAGCCGCAGAGTCCCGTGATGTTGCCACCGGGATGCGTCGAGCCACCGCAGAGGTAGAGGCCTTCGATGGAGGTGCGATACAGCCCGGCGCCGCGGAAGGGACGGTCGTAACCGACTTGCCCGTTTTCGAAGGAGCCGACGAGGAGGTCGGCGCCGCGCATGTTGGGGAGGTCGCGTTCAGTCTCGAGCGGCGAGAGCGCGAAGCGGTCGACGATTGCGTCGTCGGTGAGATTCGGGGCGTACTCGCGCCACTTTTCGAGAACCGTCTCGGCATGTCGTGACGATTCCGTCTGCCAGTTCTCCACGTCGCCACGAAGGGCGTAGGGCAGTTTCTCCCAAAGAAAGGCCGTGTGCTTTCCGGTGGGCGCCTGCGAGGCATCGAAGCGCGTCGGACAGGCTCCCCAAGCGACCGTCCCTGGGATCGTCCCGGACTCGTGCGCGCGAACGATCTCTTCGACGAAGACGAACTTTCGGGGCAGCTTGTAGGCCGATCGAGACCGACGATGACCATGAACGCGGCGTCGAGCTCCGGTCGCGCTTCGGCAGCTTCGTATCGTGGCGGCTCCTCGAGCGCGAGGTGGAGCCCGAAGAGTGGGGCGATGCGGTTGTAGCGAAACGCCTGCGTACGCTCGCGGAGCGGATCGTCTACGTCGAGCAGCTGGAGGAACGTCTGCTGCGGATTGAGGCCAGACGCGACGAAGGCGCGAGCCTCGAGGCGCTTGCCGGTCGATAGCTCGACGCCGCTCGCTCGATTTCCGTCTCGGAGGATCCGGGCGATCTCGACTCCGCAGCGAACCTCGCCGCCGTGTTCCTCGATCGCTCGGCAGAGGCCGTGCGCGAGCTCCGCTGAGCCGCCGACGCACATCTGCGCCTTGCGAGAGCTCGCCAGCAGCGCCGGGATCGTGTGCCCAAAGCCTTCGACTCGTAGATCGACCTCTCGAAGGCCGTTGAAGAAGAGGAGCCCGGCACGGATCGAGTCGTTCTCGAACTCGCGGGCGACGAACTCGAGCGGAGAAAGCGCGGAGACCTCGAGGAGCGTTCGTCCCTCCGCCGTCGACTCCAGCCAACGCTGGCGCTCATCCGGAGCGAGCGGCGGTGACTGCGATTCGGGCACGAGGATTTTCTCGACGATGGGCGCGAAGCGTTCGGCCCACTCGCGCATCTTTGCGGCGTCACGTTTCGAGAGCTCGGCAAAACGCTCGACGGTACGATCGAGATCCGTCCACCATTCGAGCGTGCGGCCGTCCTCGAGGAGCATAGCGACGTTGAGCTCGGGCTCGACGTAGCGGACGCCGTGCCGTTCGAGCTCGAGATCGCGAAACCATGGCATCGCGGTGATTCCACGGTGGAAGAAGCTGTGCGGGTTGTGGAGGAAGCCCGGCGCGCGCGGATTCTCGATCGTCGAGAGTCCGCCGCCGGGTGTCGCGGCACGATCGAGCGAGATCGTCTCGAGCCCCGAACGCGCAAGATACGCTTGCAGCACGAGCGCGTTGTGTCCCGTGCCGAGGATGATCCCGTCGTAGCTCGACTTCACGGGCGACTAACCGGTGATCTGCGTCGAGAGATACTCGAACGACTTGCGCGCCGCGTCGACGGGCGACATGACCCCCTCGAACGCTTGGTGAACCGTGACGTAGCCGTCGTAGTTGATCGCGCGCAGCTCCTCGAAGACGCGTGGCGCGTCGACGCCGCCCTCGTCCCAGATGCCGATGTGGTCGACCTGGACGGGTCCGTACTTCCAGGTTTCGACGAAGTCGTCGCCGGTCTCGCTTTCGCCCCGGACGCGGTGGTTCTGAACGTAGACGTTGAAGATCCAAGGCGCGAGCTCTCGGATCGCGGAGAGGTAGTCCTCGCGACAGATCATCCAGTTCGCGGCTTCGTAGATGATTCCGAAGTTCTCGCGATCCACGGCGCGCAGAACGTCGCGGCTCCCCTCGACGGTCTCGAAGAGACTGCCGAAGTGTGATTGGTGTGCCAATCGGATGCCGCGTTCACGCGCTTCGTCGGAAGCGCGGCGGGCGTGCTCGATATCGTCCTGCGTCTTCATGCAGATGCGGATGAGATCCGCTCCGAAGGTCGACGCGAGGTCGAGGTAAGGCGTGATGGCGCGCAGTCCGCGCGGGCCGTTCTCGTCGTTTTGTGGCACGAAGAAGTCGCCCGTGACCATCGAGACGGCGAGGTTCGCGTCACGAATGGCCGCCGCGATCGCCTCGGTCTTCTCGCGAGGTGTGTCGACGCCTGCTTGCGACGCGCGCAGACAGAGAGCGGGGAAGCCGATCGACGTCGCGGCATCAACAATCTCGTCGATGCTCAACGAGGCTTCGGTTTTGGAATGGAAGGACTCGGCGATGCGAACGGAGAGCGAGAGTTTCATGGGCGCAGCATACCACGAACCGAAAGAGGTAGCTGCCCGGGGAGTCGATCACTCGCTGTACAGGTTGACGCGGTAGAGACGTCCGCTCTTCGGCGAGCACTCGATCTCGAGCACGTCTTTCTCGAGCAGGAGGCGGTGAACCGTCTCCTCGTCGTCGACTTCCGAGGACTCGGGCTTCGGGAGCTCGGCCAGCAGGCGATCGGCCTCCGAGTCGCCCGAGAGCTGAACCCGACTGCCCGTGGGAAAGAGCACCTCGAGCCGGCACGGACCGATGTCGTCGTGTTCCCGGCGAACAACAGGCATGCCGAAGTAGTCGACGAGCTTGTCCGAGGAGATCTCGACGACAATTCCGAGCTCGGCGTAGAGGAAGCGCTCGTCGCGGAAGGGAAGGCGATTCGTCGGCCGACCGATCGATTCGAGGCGAGACGCCGGCGCGCCGAGCGGAATGTTGTCGAGAGAGCGCTCGCGCAAATCGAGGACGAGGGACCGCGACCTTGGCTCGGGCCACTCGGAAGACGGGTCGCTGCGGAAGAAGTCGAAAATCCCCATCGATCGATCCTGGTCGAAACAGAGCGCGTCGCGTCCTTCGAGTTTACGCGATTCCGCGACGTTCGACCATGGTCGCTTGCCCACCCCCTCTTCGGTTTCGCCCGTTGTGACGGTGTTCGCTATTTCTTCTTCTTCGACGGACCGAGCCGCTTGAGGCGAAGGTCCTTGAAGCCGACCTTCATTCCCTTGTCGTGGAGCTGGAGACCGATGAGCCCGCGTTCGAACTTGTCCTTCTCGTAGTGGTCCGTGAACTCCGAAGCGAGCTTGCCGTTGATGAACATTTTGAGATTGCGACCCGTCGCGACGACACGAACCTTGTTCCAGTCGTGCTTCTTGATGTCCTTCGGTGTCACGGCACCCGGGATCTTTTCCGTTTTGGCCTTCTGGTTCTCGTCGATCACGATGCGCATGCCGCGGAAACATGGGTGCTCCTTGCGCTTCGCGAAGTGGAAATCCCACGCGCCGAGTATCTTTCCTCCGATGCCGACGTGGCCGAGGTCGGCGTGATAGCCCTCGAACGGGCGCTTTCCGGTCTTGTCGACACGCGCGCGGATCTCGACGCCGGTGTTGCCCTTCGTGAACATCTTGTAGCTGAACTCGAGCTCGAAATCGCCGAGCTGCTTGTCCTCGAAAATCAGGTACGAGAGCCGGTTCTCGAGACCGAGACCGAGGATCATGCCGTCCTTCACGGACCAGTCGGGCGCCGTGTTTTTCGGGTACGGCTCCCAGCCCTTCAGTGTCTTGCCGTCGAACATCGAGACGAACTTCGGGCCTTTCGCCTCTTTCTTCTCGTCAGCCGCCAGCACGGCGGAGTCGGCCAGCAGCGTGGCAGCAAACGACACAGCGAAAATCGTGGACAGCTTCATGGCGTTCCTTTCTCGGCCTCGTCAAGTTCCCCGTACGATATGCGCACATTCGGTGTCTACGCAAGTCCTCAGGGGGAGGCTCTCGACATGGCTCGGCTTCGGATATGCTCGCGGGGAACGCGCGTAGAAGGACACGCCGATCGCAAACTCCTGCTCTCGCTGATGCAACGGATGGGCGTCAGCGCGAATTCGTTCGGGACAGTACCGGGACGCTCGACTCGATTCTCTGAGCGGCGCGACTTGAACAGCCCCTTGGAGAAGTCGATTCGGCGTCCAAGCGGCCGATTCGCCCGAGCTCTTCGTCGCTGAAACTCGCCAATGCGTTAAGGGAGCACTTTCTCGAGCCACTCGTACGATCTGAAGCGCACCGCGTCGGGGAAGTCGTGCGCTTCGTCGGGATACTCGACATAAAGCGACTCCTCCTTGCCGACGAGCGCGAAGATCGGCTTCGCGGCCGCGACGACTTCTCGGACACCCTTCACCTCGAAGTTCGAGTCGCGAAGCGGTGCGCAGACGAAGACGGACCGCGGGGCGAGGGCGGCGATGAGCTCGTGGAAGTCGAAGGGGACACGGTCGGGGTCGTTGCCGTAGACGTGACGGATGCGGGGCATGTAACGATCGCTCGTCCAACCTGCGAGCTTGCCGCCGTAGTAGTGATGGAAGCCCGTGAAGCCGCAGCTCGTCACCACGGCTCGGACACGCCGGGCGAACACGGCTGTGAACATCGCGTTGTGTCCGCCGAGCGAGTGGCCGATCGTGCCGATCCGATCCGGGTCGACGTACGGTAGGCTTTCGAGAAGGTCGACTCCGCGGATGTTGTTCCAAATCGCCTTCATCGTCCCGCTCGCATAGCGTTCGCGCGCGGCGCGAAAGTCGAACTGGTAGTCGCCGAAGGACGG
>CAYZGY010000086.1:14678-15576 GCA_964478085.1 uncultured Planctomycetia bacterium | reverse complement strand
GCTCATGGAGGGAGGCGGCATGGGTAGCGAGTCGCGCCAGCAGGAGATCTCGTCGATCTCCCGCGCGCTCAAGGGGGTTGCCCGCGAGATCGATGTTCCGCTCATCGCGATCTCTCAGCTCAGTCGAGGCGTCGAGAACCGCGAGAACCACAAGCCGAGGCTCTCGGACCTGCGAGAGTCCGGGGCGATCGAGCAGGATGCGGACCTCGTGCTTCTCCTCTATCGTGAGGAGTACTACAAGCCCGAGAAGGAGGAGGCGCGCGGCAAGGCGGAGGTCATCATCGCGAAGCAGCGCAACGGTCCGACCGGCTCGGTTCACCTCCAGTTCACGAACACCTGCATGCGATTCGAGAACATCTCTCAACAGGCGTACGCAGAAGAGGGGTTCTGATTTTCGGGGGCCCGATAAGTTTTCTCGACGCCGCCGAGGTCGTCGCGAGGGATCTCTTGGATTATTTGTAACTGTCGATATTCCAGTCGTTTATGTGGTTGTTTATTGGCTTTTCGGTACTGGTCTTTCCCGGTACAATGTTCGGCTTTACCGAAAAGAATGCTGCTGACGCGGCAGTCTTCGGCCGATAAGAAGTAAGAAGTCGGCCAAAAAAGTCTCCTGATACACGGGAGCCTAGGTCGAAGGAAAACGATGAGGTATAGAGGCGTATGCGAAAGTTACGCTGGCCCGTAGCCCTGCTCACTGTCAGTCTCTTGGGAGTATCCGGTTGGATGTTCTTCGTCGGAGCTCAGGCGTTCACACGGTTCCTGCCACCCAGGACCGCCGTGGTGAACATCTCACAGATCTTCGAGAGCTTCGACAAGCGCAAGGATCGCGCCGAGGAGCTCAAGACGACCTTCCAGACCTTCAGCGACGACTTCAAGGCTCTCAACGAACAGATCGAGC